>JBDTVL010000253.1:0-4754 GCA_040007215.1 Flavitalea sp. | reverse complement strand
TGAAGAGAATACGCCGTGCTGGACTGTCCGCGATAGGAAACGACTACCGGAAGAAATTTTTTTAAAGTGTACAGGAATGGTCTGTTCGAAAGAGCTGGATATGGGTTTGCTCATAGCTTTTTCCATCGGGCTTAGGCCGTTTATTTATTTCCAGTTCTGTTTTCCAGTATTTCTTTCCTGGCTGTTTCTCCTTCCTCTTTTCCTGAGTTATACAGGATATAGCAAATAAGCGTTAGCAGGATAACTGCGATTGTGACGGCAATACTTTTTCTCATAGTTGAATAGTTTATTAGTTAATCGATCAAAAATCAGGAACACCAGGAGAGCAGGAATAGTTGTTTGCCATCTTTATGCTCCATGCCACTCCAGCCAGCGCGCCAACTTACGCCGCTTGCCCCATCGCCATCCGCGATTATAAATCAGGACCTAATTCTTCCTGCTCTCCTGATGTTCCTAATGGTTTAAGCTCCTGTGCATCCGACAAAAATTCCAAGACTTCGGGCCATTCCGAAAATGGTAACCCCAAGAATCAAGGTTTTTAAGGGGCTGTTCCGATACGCTCTTCTCATACAGGACATATGTGCCTCAATTACCGCTCCTCCGCTTATAATGGCGCATTCGCGGTCAGTAAGGGCTGCCATATTCAGGTTGGTTAACAGATCTTTTCTCATCAATTGAATTTTTAAAGAGGTTGAATAATAGATTTTACTTGTTGACGGGCTATTCGGCCTTCTTCCCTTCCCATATCGTAGAAAGCTCCTATGGTCACACTCAGCAGAGCGGAAAGTAGTTTATCCCAGATAGCCCCACCGCAGATCTGTTTCATTTCATGATCTGTTAATGGGATGGCTGATGCCCACACCTTTTCTTCATTTACTTTCATAATTTCATTTATAGCGGTCATGTATTCGTCTTTCAGAACGTGATCAGCGTTCGGGGCTTTCAATACAATTCTCCCCAGATGGCCATCATAAATTAAACCGATAAGTATGCTTGCATGGGTAAAATTAGCTTTCTCCGCATTCGTTAAAAAGGTAACTTCATCCAATTAACAGGATGTTTTTCTTATGGGAATATGGCGTTTCATGGTTGCTTTCCTGGTTCTGACTACAATGGCTAAGTTGGGAACAGCCCAGCAATTCGGGGGAAATCCTCCTTCATTAAAGTGGAAACAAATAAATTCAGATACCGTAAGAGTGATTTTTCCGGCAGGACTGGATCAGCAGGCTGAAGATATTGCTACCATCATCCATCGCCTCGCCTCCACTACCCAGCCAACTATCGGACAGCAACTCAGAAAGGTTAATATAGTTCTCCAGAACCAGACTACTAACGCTAATGGATATGTGCAATTGGGGCCTTTTCGCAGCGAATTTTTCCTGACTCCAAGGCAAAATAGTTTTGAGCTGGGTAGTTTACCCTGGCACAAGATGCTCGCCTTGCATGAATATCGTCATGTGCAGCAATTCAATAATTTCCGGCACGGCATTTCGAAGGTGTTTTATATATTTTTTGGCGAAGAAGGCTTATCGCTGGCTAACAGCGTTGCCATCCCCGACTGGTTCTGGGAAGGCGATGCCGTTTACCAGGAAACGCTGGAAAGCAGGCAGGGCAGGGGCAGGCTTCCTTTTTTCTTTAATGACTACCGTTCAATATGGGCCTCCGGGAAAAACTATTCTTATATGAAACTCCGCAATGGCTCTTATCTCGATCAAACTCCCGATCATTATCGGTTGGGATATATGCTCGTGAATTACGGAAGAGAAAACTATGGGGAAGATACCTGGGGAAAAATAACCGGTGATGCCGCGGCTTATAAGGGATTATTCTATCCTTTTCAACGCGCGGTGAAAAAATATACCGGTGAATCATTCACTGATTTCACCAGGAATGCGCTGAAGTCTTTTAAAACAGCATCGCCTGGCGATATGCTATCTGGCGGCAAAGACTCGGCGGCTTCTTTTGGACGGCAGCATCAGCATTTTTTTGCCGATGAAGAATATCCTCAATGGGCAGGCGATGAAAATATTATTTATGTTCGAAGCAGTTATAAGCGTATACCTGTCTTCTATATGCGCAATACGTTAACCGGAACAGAAAGAAAAATACGAATAAAAGATATTTCCATAGATAATTATTTTTCTTACCGCAATGGCCGGATCATTTATTCAGCTTATCAACCCGATATCCGTTGGGGCTGGAAAGATTATGGCGTGATCAAGCTGGCAGATATTAAAACAGGCAGGCAGAAAACGCTTACCAGCAAAACAAAATATTTATCACCCGATATTTCTGCCGATGGATCCAGTATAATTGCGGTTCATGCCAGCCCGGGAGGCGCAACAGAACTGCACCTGTTGACCAGCGATGGAAAATTATCGGCTATTGTGCCTAATCCGGAACGGCTTACTTATACTTATCCGAAATTTTATCATTCCGGTAAAGCGGTTGTTGCCGCGCGTAATGCTTCAGGCGAGATGGCCTTGGGCATTATTGATCTCCATACCGGAGGCGCCCAGTGGCTAACGCCTTTCTCCATGCAGGTAATTGGTTTCCCCCAGGTAAAAGGCGATACTATCTGCTTTAGCGCCGCCGATGGGAAACAAGATAAATTATATGCGGTAGCCGGCGGCCGCCTATTTACTTTTGAATCTGGAAGCGGCTCCCAATCTACCGGCAATTACCAGCTTAGCATTAACAACAATAAATACGCTTTTATTTCCTATACGGCCGTTGGTTACCATTTAAGGTATGGATCGCTTACGGCAGAGACCTTTCTTGAATCTTCGCCGGTTCAATCTCTTTCTTCAGCAGAAGATAATTTAAAAGGGAAGACTGATTTTTTAAAGGATTCGGGCAAAATCACCTTCCCGGTAAGCGGCTATCCAAAATCGTTTCGGTTATTTAATTTTCACAGCTGGCGACCTTATATAGCCGATCCGGAATATTCCTATTCACTGGTCAGCCAGAATGTGCTCAATACGCTGCAATCCGAATTCTTTGCCACGTATAACCGAAATGAACATTTTACTCAAGTTGGCGCCTCCATGGCGTATGGGGGCCTGTTCCCTTTAATACTAGGCGGCGCCTCTTATACTTTTAACAGAACTTTCCGTGATTCTGCTTTTAACGTTAACTGGAATGAAGTGAATGCCAGCCTGGCGCTGAGTGTTCCATTGAATTTTTCAAGCGGCAGGTATCGACGCAATGTTTCTATATCGGGAGGTATCAATACAAAAAAAGTTTTTTATTCGGGCCCTTCAAAAAGATTGTTTGAAGACAAACAATTTAATTACGGAGAAATAACCCTGTCAGGTTCGAACCAGTTGGCTAAAGCGCGTCAGCATATTTATCCCCGGTTCGCGCAAACCTTAACAGCGCGTTATCGTTCCATACTGAATAAATATACCGGTCGCCAGTTTTTAATAACTGGGGCATTATATTTTCCAGGTCTGGGTATCAATCACAGCCTGGTATTGCAAGGAGCCTACCAGTTCAGAGATACCCTGCAGCAATATGCTTTTTCAAACAGTTTTCCTTTTTCAAGAGGATATACCGCTATTGATTTCCCCCGCATGTGGAAGCTGGGCGCTAATTATCATTTTCCTATTGCTTATCCTGATGTTGGTTTTGGCCAGATCGTTTACCTGCTGCGGGTTCGCGGAAATATATTCTATGATTATACGAGAACGAAAAGTCTTCGCTCCGGAAGAGAATATCCTTTTAATACGGTCGGAGGAGAAATTTATTTCGATTCGAAATGGTGGAACCAGTTGCCGGTGAGTTTCGGCATACGGTACAGTCATTTGCTCAATACAGATATAGCCGGCAGATCAGCCAGCCAATGGGAATTTGTTCTACCGGTTAACCTGCTCAGCAGGTAAGTTTAATAGGCTTAACCGAGATCCTTAAGACTTTCCCTGATCACCTTTATCTTGGTTTCGGCATCT
Organism: Flavitalea sp.; assembly: GCA_040007215.1. Classification (GTDB taxonomy): domain Bacteria; phylum Bacteroidota; class Bacteroidia; order Chitinophagales; family Chitinophagaceae; genus Flavitalea. Next base: position 804 of record JBDTVL010000253.1, on the reverse strand, counting down.
GATTTTTTCCTTTGTTCCAGCGCCACTACTTCAGGTTTTGCGCTTTGCATAAAACGTTCATTGCCCAGCTTCTTCTCTACAGATAAAAGAAATTCCTGTAAATGGGTAAGCTCTTTCTGCAATTCTTCTTTCTGACTGGCTGTATCTATGGCTTCCGCGGTTTCAATAAAAAATTTATCCTTTCCGATCACCAGAGAGATGCTATGTCCCAGGGCTTCCGAATTAAATGCTATAGCATTAGCGTTAACCTGTTTGGCTAATATATGATATACTGAAGTGTACATATCGGTAGAAGCGGTCATCACGTATAACTTGATCTCGTCTTTAAGTTTAAGTTTATTCCTGTTGCGTGCATCGCGCAGCCCGGTGATCACTTCTTTTAATAAAGCTCCGGACGCCAGGATCGCTTCATCCGGTTTTTTACTGGCACGTCCCTGCTTAACGGCCAGATCGTCTTTTCTTTCGTCCAGCAAATGGTATATCTCCTCGGTAATAAAAGGCATGAAGGGATGAAGCATTTGCATCAGCTCCGTGAAAAAAGAAATGGTATGGCGATAAATGCCGGGATCAATGGGGCGCTCATGGGCTGGCTTGACCCATTCGAGATACCAGCTACAGAAATCATCCCATATCAGCGAATAGATCGTTTTAAGCGCTTCGCTAAGTTTGAAATCGGCCAGCAACCTGTCAACTTCGCTTCTTGCCTGTTCCAGCCTGCTGGCAAACCAAAGCACGGCAAAATCATTTTTTGATGCCTGCGCATATACTTCTCCGTTGTCTTCCAGATCCAGGGATCCCGAAAAG
>JBDTVL010000252.1:0-4766 GCA_040007215.1 Flavitalea sp. | reverse complement strand
CCAATGGATTTAAAGAGCTGGGGTTTCTTCCCGAAGCATTTATCAATATGCTGGCGCTGATGGGCTGGAATGATGGCTCGGAACAGGAAATATTTACCAAAGAAGAACTATCGCAGAAATTTTCGATGGAACGGGTACATAAAGCCGGCGCCAAATTCAATTTCGAAAAAGCCAAATGGTTCAATCATGAATGGATAAAAAGAAGCAATGATGAATGGCTGGCTAAAGAACTTACCCGTACGCTCCAGGAAAAAGGGCTTTCTTTTTCACCATCAACCGTGATCAAAGTAGCGGGGCTGGTTAAAGACCGGTGCACCCTGCTGACAGATCTGTGGCCCAATAGTTCCTTCTTCTTTGAAACGCCTGTGGAACATGATCTCGGCGCGATTAAACCTAAATGGACCGCTCAGAAATACCAGTTTTTTATAGCGCTCGGCTCGAAATATAATGAAACTGATGACTGGAACGCGCATACGCTCGAAACGATCTTTAAAGAGCTCGCCGCTGCCAGCGAAATAAAAGCGGGTGAAGTATTAATGCCTTTCCGCATCATGCTGGTAGGCTCTAAAATGGGCCCTGGCGTATTCGATATTACAGAACTGATCGGGAAAGAAGAAACGCTTAAAAGGATCAGTCTGATCTTTGACCAGTTACACGATGGCGAGATGAAGGAAGAAAAGGGAAACGATGAACAGGCGGCAACTTAGTATTTTTGTTTACTGAACGAGCTCATATGTCAAAAGAAAAACAACGTCCTCTTCGCATACTGGTGGCCAAGATAGGCCTCGATGGTCATGACCGCGGCGCCAAGATCATCGCCACTTCTCTCCGCGATGCCGGTATGGAAGTGATCTATACGGGTCTGCGGCAAACGCCGGAAATGGTGGTTAATGCCGCCCTCCAGGAAGATGTGGACGCTATTGGCATCAGCATTCTCAGCGGCGCACACATGACCGTTTTTCCAAAAGTGATGGCATTGCTGAAAGAGAAAAATATGGATGATGTACTCGTCACCGGCGGCGGTATCATTCCCGAAGAAGATATGCAGGCGCTCAGCGCCATTGGCGTTGGAAAACTTTTTCCACCCGGAACAGATACCTCCGAAATAGCGGTTTACATTAAAGAGTGGGTAAGCCATCACCGTAATTTTTAAACAGTTGTCTATGTACCAAACGCTGATCACTTCGGTCGACAATCATATTCTTACCATCGTCATCAACCGACCCGATAAATTAAATGCGATCAATGCCCTGCTGATGACCGAACTGGGCCTGGCGATCGATGAACTTCATAATGACGACTCCATAAAATCGGCCATCATTACCGGTTCCGGCGTTAAGGCATTTGTTGCCGGCGCAGATATCAGCGAACTGAACGGCACAAAAGAACATGGAATGGCGCTGGCAAAAAAAGGACTCGATATTTTTTTCCGGATCGAGCGTTCACATAAACCTATTATTGCCGCAGTGAATGGATTTGCCCTCGGCGGCGGATGCGAACTGGCTATGGCCTGCCACTTCCGCATCGGTTCCGAAAATGCAAAGTTTGGTCAGCCGGAAGTAAACCTGGGACTGGTTCCGGGATATGGCGGCACCCAACGACTTACCCAACTGATCGGTAAAGGCCGGGCCATGGAACTGCTGTTGTCTGGAAATATGATCGACGCCCAAACGGCCCTGCAGTACGGGCTCGTGAACCATGTATATACGCAGGAAGAATTATTGCCAAAGGCAAAAGAACTTTTACAGATCATCAACAGCAAAGCCCCGCTCGCCGTTGGCTGGTGCATCGCCGCCGCTAATGCCGTGTATGACGAAACAAAAAATGGCTATGCCATAGAAGCAAAAGCTTTTGGCGACTGCTTCGAAACAGCAGATATGCAGGAAGGAAAAGCAGCCTTCCTGGAAAAAAGAAAACCGGTTTTTAAAGGAAAATAAGATCATCATGAACTATAGAATCGAGAAAGACACCATGGGCGAAGTGAAAGTGCCAGCAGACGCTTTATATGGCGCACAGACGCAACGCAGCATTGATAACTTCAGGATCGCCCAGGACATTAACAGGATGCCCAAAGAGATCATCCGTGCATTTGCCTATCTGAAAAAAGCGGCGGCGCTGACCAATCTGGAAGCAGGGGTACTCCCTAAAGAAAAAAGCGATCTTATAGGACAGGTAGCCGATGAGATCATCGATGGAAAACTCGACGACTCCTTTCCATTGGTAGTATGGCAAACGGGAAGCGGAACGCAGAGCAATATGAATGTGAATGAAGTGATCGCTTATCGGGGTCATGTGCTTAAAGGAGGTCAATTATCCGATAAAGAAAAGTTCCTGCATCCCAATGATGATGTCAACAAATCGCAATCGTCGAATGATACTTTTCCAACGGCCATGCATATTGCCGCCTATAAAATATTGATGGAACTGACCATTCCCGGCATTCAGCGGTTGCGAGATACCCTCGAAGAAAAGAGCAAAAAATACATGAAAGTGGTGAAGATCGGCAGAACCCATTGTATGGATGCTACGCCGCTGACTGTTGGACAGGAGTTCAGCGGTTATGTATCTCAGTTAGATCATGGATGGAAAGCCATTAAAAACACGCTGGCTCATCTTTCCGAACTGGCTCTCGGCGGAACTGCTGTAGGAACAGGTATTAACACCCCGGAAGGATATGCCGAAAATGTTGCCGCGCATATTGCCCGGCTTACGGAACTTCCTTTTATCACCGCGCCTAATAAGTTCGAGGCGCTGGCTTCACACGACGCCATTGTAGAAGCGCATGGCGCTTTAAAAACCGTGGCGGTGAGCCTGATGAAAATAGCCAATGATGTAAGGCTGCTTTCCTCCGGACCAAGATCAGGTATCGGCGAATTATTCATTCCGGATAATGAACCCGGATCATCGATCATGCCCGGCAAGGTGAATCCTACCCAGTGCGAAGCGCTTACCATGATCGCCGCACAGGTTCTTGGTAATGATGTTGCCATCAATATTGGCGGCGCAACCGGTCATTTCGAGCTGAATGTATTCAAACCCATGATCATTTATAATTTCCTTCACAGCGCCCGGCTGATCGGCGACGGATGTATTTCTTTCAATGATAAATGCGCCGTTGGCATTGAACCTATAGAAGCCAACATCAAAAAACACGTGGATAATTCACTGATGCTGGTCACTGCACTAAATACGCATATTGGTTACTACAAAGCCGCAGAAATAGCGCAGAAAGCGCATAAAGAAGGAACTACGCTGAAAGAAATGGCGGTAAAACTGGGGTACCTCACGCCATCGCAATTTGACGAATGGGTAGTGGCAGAAAAGATGGTGGGTAAGTTAGATTAACAAGGGGAGGCCATTTCTTAAAATTATTTTTTTTCTACATATATGTAATACGTGTAAGCACTTATGCGTTATAGTAAGATCATTGCTATGGCGCTGATAGAATGCCGTTACTAAAGGTTTAATTACCAGGCTCCTGAATTAAATAAACAATTGTTGCCATCAGGTATTTGTACTATTGACAAGGCTGTTGTTTTATTCTAAATTTACCGGAGCGAAATCCGTACTCGTTGAAAGTATAATCCAATGCTGATGAAAAAACATCTACCTCTCCATCGACTGTATATACGGCTGTTGCTGTTATTGATGTCGATAACTTTACATAACGTTCTTACTGCACAAATAAAATTCGGTAACAGCTACGTTAACCTCACCAAAAAAACAATCGGCGGTACCATTGAACCAGGCGATTCACTGGAAATCAGAACGAATATCTGGTTCTCGAGCGGGTGGAATTCCAACACTATTTACGCTGCCAGGTACGTAGACAATGTGCCTGCTAATACAACATTTGCAGATGTTTCCTTACGATTAATCACCAATGAAGGGCTCACTTATAAAACATGGACTTTAGCCGCAGGAGACGATCCCGGAACCTATAATGCTTCTCCCACATCAGGACAATACAATGTAAAGATCAATCTGGGCAGGTATGCAACAACGCCTACCAGCACCAACAATGATGCAATAGGGGCTTACAATCTGATTACAGGAGGCTCCTCCGCCACCAGGGATAAACCCATTGCGGGAGGCGGATTATTAATTACTACATCGTTTAAAGTTAAAGTAACCGGAAACGTAGGCGACACGATCATATTAGGCGCTGGTAAAATCTATTATAAAAATTCCTCTGGCGGATCTGATCTATCGAAAAGCGCCACCCAGTATAAAATTCTTATTTCCAATAGTTCTCCTATCTGTTCGAATGCCGTAGGAAGAAACTTTGTAGGGGAAGCAGGAGGCACTTTCGATAGCGGCGCCGTTCAAAACCGGGCTTTAGCGCCAACAACGATTCCCAACTATGTTTATATTGCCAATATGAGCTCGGGTAACCAGATTTATGATGGGAATTTTGCTATCGTTAATAACCTCAGTCCTACGGCAAGCACTTTTCAGAATGCTCAGAAAAAGAATAGCTGCGTTGCCGCTTCAGGCCCTACTGCCTGCGTTAACAGAATGTTTACCGGATACTGGGATATTATAGGCGATCATACCGGTTCTGCTACTTCTGCAGGAAATGCCCCGGTTTCTCCGGGAACACTAGGAGGATATATGCTGGCCGTAAATGCGGATTATGCCACCACCGAAGCCTACCGGCAGACCATATCAGGATTATGCCCCAACACTTCTTACGAATTTTCCCTGTGGGTTAAAAATATTTGCACCAATTGCGGAATGGATTCGGCCGGAGTTTCGAAATATAA
>JBDTVL010000251.1:0-4785 GCA_040007215.1 Flavitalea sp. | reverse complement strand
ACAGCGCGGGATAGGTGAATTATCGGAAAAGAGGCTGAAACAGAATCTTATTGGGCTGGCGACTGTTCATATTTTGCACGGATAGATTCGGATTCCTGGTACTGGAGTTCCTGGGCGCTGGCTTTCCTTTCTTTCAGAATTCTTGAATAGTTCAGCGCCAGCCGGTTGTTGTAGTTTTCGTATGATCTTTGCGCCCATTGCATAGCCATGTCCACATCTCCGTTAATTTCGCTGATGATAGCCATATTGTAACAGGCCCTGCCCGCTATTTTAGAACTGGCATTTTTTGTTTCTTCATTCCATAATAAGGCTGCGCCTTCCCAGTTGCCGGTTTGGGCTTTCCTTTTGGCTATTTTGAAGTTGGCGCTGCCCCTTACATAATAATCGCGCGATACCCGCAACCAGTAAGGTATTATGCGGAAAGCATATTCCTGCCCGGCTTTGGCGCCCACTTCCTTAACCGCATCCTTACGCCCGATAAGACCGGCAGCTGCTATAACAGGATTGATACCTCTGGCTGAGTACACTATTTTAGAAGTGATGGGAAATTCATCCAGTATATTCCTTTCGATAGGATCATATATTCTCCATCCCGTTTTTACCAGTACGCCCATTCTTACCTGCTGCTCCAGCGCTGAGACCTTGCCCACCGGCGTATTTACTTTAATGGGATTAGCATTATAGTCTATTTTAGAATCGGTGTCAAACAGTTCAAGTGCAAAAAGCGCATCGGTATTGTTTTCGCGGCATATCTGTTCTACGGTTTCCCAGGACAAAGGAGAGGGAAACAAGCCAGGGGTATTGTTGCTGAGACCGGCATTTTTAATGGGTCTAACCTCTTCAAACCGATTGTCTTTCATCAGCGCGTCGGCTAAGCCATTCAGGCTTGCCAGCGAACCTTCCTTATCCAGGTTAGGGCCCTCCAGCGTAAAAACCTTATCAACTGCATCCAGGATCTTTGCCTTTCCTTCGGGAAGACTCCTGTTCACAAGACCTACATGTTTAATGTAGGAAGGAACAATGATTGGCGCCGGTTCCATAACGCTGAGCGACATGATCTGCGTGGATCTGCAGGAAAAAAGCAAAATAGGCAGACAGGCTAACGAAATAAGCTTTTTCATCAGAGATAAGGTTGGTCGTTTATTTATTCTCTTTTCTATTGTTGCTATCGTCACGGACAGGATGGCGGCTTCTTTCTTTATCGTCCTGATCTTTTTTGTTGTCATCATCTTTCTTCACTTTGTTGCCATCATTATGATCATTATCTTCCTTTTCTTTTTTTATTTTGTCGTCGCCGTCTTTTTTATCCTGATCTTCTTTATCCTTTCTGTCTTTTTCTTTTCTGACTTTTTCTTCGCGATCCCTTCGGTCATTGTCTTCCTTTTCTTTTCTTAATTTATCTTCCTGGTCTCTTTTATCTTTTTCTGCACGTTCTATCCTGGCTTTTTCTTCCCGGTCCCTGAATTCCTGGGTCTCTTTTTCTTTGATTTCTTTTTCGAGGCGTTCGTTATTCTCGCGCAATTTTCGGTCACTTTCTTCCTTATCACTTCTCAGTCTGTCTTCCAGGTTTTTCTTTTCTATGTCGTCGCGGTCCTTCTTATCTTTTTCAAGAATCAGGATGCGGTTTTTATATTCGGTTTCGCGGCGGTCATTATCTTCTTTATCTTTTATTATTTTTTCTTCCAGTTCTTTTCTTTGCAGTTCCTGCTGGTCGCGGCTGATCTTTTTATTTTTTTCCATGATCAACATCTGGCGCTGCAGTTCAAGAACCCGGGCTTCTTTGTCCTGTTTGTTTTTTAGTTCCATATTCTCGCGTTCCCGCCTTTCCTTTTCTTCACGATCCCTTCTTTGTTTTTCCAGCATCGCCATTCTTTCCCTGTATTCCTGCTCTCTTCTATTGTTGTAAGCCCTGCGGGCCCTTTCTTCGGCAATAGCCTTGTCATTGCCGGAAGTATATACATTATTGGCAGGATATATATCAGATGGAGATTTTTCGCGTATCACCACCACCTGTGGTTGTTCTCGAACCACCACTACTTCAGGTTGTTCCTTAACAATAATGACCTGTCTGACCGGTTGCGTGTACACCGTTGAATGTGGGGCACGGCAACCTGCCAGCGTTAATGCAATACAAGAATAAAAAAGGGAAGGGTAAAGCTTAGGGTTCATAGTATACGGTTTTAGACTGGTATGAGCGCTTACTGCAGATTTCAGGAATGCGCCATACCCGGCAAGCATCATTAACGTAAAATAACAGATTCTTAGTATGGTTTATTCAGGATTACCATTAGCTCATAAATAGGGCATTATACCGGCTAAGCCATTGGTTTTGAATGAACAAATGCCAAGCGACGCGCTATAATACATTAATATTTATCGTAAATTATTGCGCATATACTGCGTAGTTATACTAATGCGTTCTTTAAATCGTGTCAGGCGCAGATAATGGGTTGTATCGCGCTGGTGGTATATGGCCTCAAATGTTCACCTGCTCCGGACTTGCTTACCTGGCAGAAACCGGCAATTCCAGGTAAGTGGCATAGTTGGAATTATAATAGATGCGTTGTTCTGCTTTGATAAAGTCTGTTTCTTTTGCGAGGAAAATATTAGGAACGAATTTTTGTGGATTGCGGTCGATGACCGGGAACCAGGAACTTTGCACCTCTATCATAATTCGATGACCTTTCCGGAAAACATGATTAATATCGTGAAGATCGATGACAAATTCTTCTGGTTTATTAGGCGTCAGCGGCGAAGGAGAAGAGAAGCTTTTCCTGAATCGTCCGCGAAATACTTCCATAGCTACCGGTAACTGGTAGCCGCTCATCGCTAAATTAACAGGATCGATAGCAGGATATTCATCTATCAGCTTCACCACCCAGTCGGCATCAGTGCCCGAAGTGCTGGCAAATAGGTGAGCTTTGATCTTTCCCGTTACAGCAAGATCATCTTCCAGCGAATCCAATGCAAAATAAACGACATCAGAACGGTTGGTAGCAAATCGCTGATCATCTACATGCCATGGGCGCCAGCGGCTTCCCGGTCCATAAGTGGCTTCTATGGGCAGCGTTCGGTAAGGAACAGGATGAGCGGGATCGCTGGTATAGCTGGCATAACCAACTGCTGATACGGGTTTTACAAAACTGGCTTTATTGCCGGCGCCGGCATATAATTTTTTGATCGTCGCTTCTTTTGGCGGCCAGGAAGTATAGGTTTTCCATTCATTAACGCCTGTCTGAAAAGCGGTGGCTTCATCAAATTTTCCATCGCCTATTCCTTTAAGCCAGTAGTCGAACCATTTTTTTTGAAGCCGCCGGAAATATTCACCTGTTCTGCTGCCCAGGTCTATCTTTCCAATACTATCCCCTTTGCCTCCACCCCATTGCCCATGATACCAGGGGCCCAGCACAATAAAATTGTTATTAGCGGCATCTTTCTTTTCAAGGTGACTATACATCAACTGCGGGCCATTAATGTCTTCCTGGTCGTAATAGCCGCCAACATGTAATTGCGGCACTTCTGAAGATTGCATATAGTTCAGAGGGGAATTCGTTTGCCAGTATTTATCGTAATTGGGATGTTCTATGAAAGTGTTCCAGGTAGGGATCTTGTCGTGAAAATATGTATCGTTCACATTTTTCAACGAGCCGAGTTTAAGATACCAGTTATACAGATCATATTGAGGAAAAGGAAAATCGGTGTCGGTGGTTTTATCATATTCCACCATATAGGAATATTCCATTCCATAACTTAACCGGAAAGCGCCATTGTGATGAAAATCATCGCCCAGGAAAAGGTCGCCCATACAAGCCTGTTCGGATGAGGCTTTCAGGGCTGGATGCGGATCTATGGTTCCTACCAGCGCCAGCCAGCCTGGATAGGATATACCATAAATTCCGGCCTTGCCATTGTTGTTCTTGAGATTTTTTATGAGCCAGTCGATAGTATCCCAGGTATCAGTGCTTTCATCTACAGCGCCTTTTTTTACCAGGTGAATAACCGGCTGATGTATCTGCATACTGCCTTCGCTTTTATACTTTCCGCGTATATCCTGGTAAACAAAAAAATAACCTTCACGGGCCATAATATAAGCAGGGCCTAATGCATTAGTTTTAATCACTGTATCATCAGGAACCGGGAAGTCGGCGCCATAAGGCGTCCGCTGAATAAGTATTGGCGAGGGTTTTGCGGCGTCGACCGGGCTGAGTACCAGCGTAAATAATTTTACTCCATCGCGCATGGGGATCATATAAGCATTTTTCCTGTACCCGGCAATGGTATCCGGTTGGGCATAAGCGGCAGATAAAATAAAACAGGTCAGCAGGAAGAAGTACATATTTTTCATGAACGGCTGTTAAATTGCAGGTTGATTAAGCTAAAGATAACGAACAAAACATATTCTTCATCGCCGGCTTTTTCAGACGGAACGTTGGCATAAAAGCCATATTAAGCGGAGGATTCAATATATTTATTCCCTTAGATATAAAAATCTTCATTATGACCAACAGATTGATCGTTGTTTTTTTCGCCGCAGTGTGGCTGTGTTCCTGTAATTCGCCTAAAGGACCAACAGACCTGGCGCAGCAGGCCCTTATCCCGAAGCCCGTTTCTGTAACGGCTGTTAAAGGGAGTTTTGAAGTGGTAAGCGGTTCTTCTATTTATGCCGATGGCGCATCTGCCGAAGTGGCGCGCCTGGCACAGTACCTGTCGGATAAATTAAAACCTGCAACTGGATATGCATTAGCTGTCTCTTCGGGCATTGGCGATTCCACTACCGGAAATCAT
>JBDTVL010000250.1:0-4785 GCA_040007215.1 Flavitalea sp. | reverse complement strand
GAACATGCTCATCAGCAGGGGCTCCCGAATGTAGGCATTGGCCACAGGTGTTATATCCGTAATGCCCTGGTCGATAAAAACTGCAGGATAGGCGATGATGTGCGCATTAATGGCGGCTCACACCTGGAAAACACCGATCATTCACTCTATACGATCAAGGAAGGTATCGTGGTTATCAAAAAAGGAGCAGTACTTCCTAACGGATTTGTAATCTGATACCGACGCCCTTACCTGGATAAAAATTATGACAAAAGCTGAAAAAAGATATGAAGACATTCATTTTGTGGATTCGTCAAAAAGTGTTTGGAACTATTCCTTATTCAGCGCGGAGGATATCGTAAATTTTCAGCAGGGAACGCATTATTCCCTTTATTGTCTTTTTGGTTCTCATGAAATAGAAGTATTAGAAAAGAAAGGATTTTATTTCGCAGTATGGGCGCCCAATGCAACGGCGATTACAGTTACCGGAAATTTTAATGACTGGAACAATGAATCGCATCCTCTTTCTGTACGCCTGGATAAGTCAGGAATATGGGAAGGATTTATTCCGGGCTTATCGATTGGAGAATTATACAAGTATCATATCCACGGTTACGAAGGCGTGGTTATAGATAAAGGAGATCCTTATGCGAACTTCTGGGAAAAACGTCCCGCTACCGCAAGCATAACCTGGAACCTTGCTTATCAATGGCAGGACCAGCATTGGATGAAATCAAGGAAAAATCATAATTCCCTGAAAGCGCCCTGGAGCGTTTACGAAATGCACCTCGCCAGTTGGATGCGACCCGATAAAAATGACGAGGAATCTTACAATACTTACGATTTTCTGCGTGAGCATCTTGTTCCTTATGTAAAAGATATGGGTTTTACGCATGTTGAGTTCATGCCAGTTACCGAACATCCTTTTGATGGAAGCTGGGGATACCAGGGAACAGGATATTTTGCCGCTACTTCGCGATATGGAACACCGCAGGAATTTATGAAACTGATCCAGTCCTTTCACCAGGAAGGTATAGGCGTGATACTGGACTGGGTTCCGTCCCATTTTCCTTATGACGCTCATGGATTGTTTATGTTCGACGGTACGCATACTTATGAGTATGCAGATATGCGAAAAGGATTTCATCCCGACTGGAACAGTTATATTTTCAATTATAAAAGAGGAGAAGTAAAATCATTTCTCATTTCTGCCGCCCGTTTCTGGTTCGATAAATATCATATAGATGGTATGCGGGTTGATGCGGTAAGCTCTATGCTCAAATTAAATTATTCGAGAGAAGAAGGTGAGTGGGAGCCTAATGAACATGGCGGAGATGGCAACCTGGAAGCTATCGCTTTTATCAAGGACCTAAATGAAACGGTATTCCGCGATTTCCCGGACGTCCAGATGATTGCTGAAGAAGCGACCGATTGGCCAGGCATCAGTAAACCCACCTTCGCCGGCGGTATGGGCTTTGGTATGAAATGGATGATGGGTTGGATGCACGATACCCTTAACTTCTTTAAAACAGATCCCTATCAGCGGAAGTTTCATCTGGATGAATTTACATTCAGCATGATGTATTACTATGACGAGAACTTTATGCTTCCGCTAAGTCATGATGAAATCGTACACGGTAAAAGTCCCATGCTGTATAAAATGCCTGGTGATGACTGGCAGAAGTTTGCTAATCTGCGTTGTTTGTATGCCTATATGTACACGCATCCCGGGGGTAAGTTATTATTCATGGGAAATGAATTCGGCGCTACCAGTGAATGGAATTATAAAACGGAGCTGCAGTGGTCATTACTAGATTTTGACGCTCACCGAATGCTGAAAGACTTTGTGCGAGATCTGAATTTTTTATTGCGGGTGGAACCAGCGTTGTATGAAAAGCAATTTTCAAAAGATGGATTTGAATGGATAGATCTTACGCACCGCGAGGAATCGGTTATTGTATATAAAAGAAAGGGAAATCACCCATCCGATGATCTGCTGATCATTTTGAACCTTCTACCCATAGTGAGACTGGACTGGAAAATATATACCTCCGGTAAGTCGGAATGGAGGGAAATTATGAATAGCGATAGTAAAAAATACTGGGGAACCGGCGACGTTTATAATCCCGCTATTAAAACGGCGCTTGTGGATAAAAAGGAGAAAAAATATGAAATAAATATTCACCTTCCGGCGTTAGGCGCTATAGTATTAAAGTAAAGGGATGATTGTCCTGATCCCATTAATCTAAAGCTATGCGTAAATACCTGATTTTCCTGTGCCTGCTGACCGCATTTATTCAATATTCCTATTCCCAGGCTGATAGTTCTGCATTATACTTTCAAAAAGGAACAGAAGAAAAAAATGCCCGCCGATTCCGGGAAGCGGAAAAGAATTTTATTAAAGCGCTTCAATTTTCACCCGATAATTCTTTGGCCAATATTGAACTGGCTACGGTTCTGGTGGCTCAGAATCGGTATGCCGAAGCCAGGGAAAAATTCCTTGACGCCGAAAAGACCGATCCTAAGAACCCCATTGTTAACGAAAACCTGGCTACTCTGTCTTTTAATCTTCGTAAATGGGATGAAGCTATCAACTATGCTCGCAAAGTTCAAACGCAAAACCCCTCCAAACCAGTTAATTATATTATAGGAAAAAGTTTTAATGAGCAGGAAAATTATGGGGAGGCCATAAAATATCTTGACCTTGCGGCAAAAGAAGAACCGACCAGGGCCGATATTCCTTATACCGTTGCCCGCGCTTACCTGGATATGAGTAATTACAGGCAATCGGCAGCGTATTTGGAAAAAGCCATAGGGCTTGATTCTAACCGGGCCAATTGGATTTATGAATGCGGGCTGGTCTATTATGCTATTCCCGATTACAAAAAAAGCTTGCAGTTCATTGAACTTGCCGGCCAGAGGGGTTATACAAAAAGTAATGATTACCTACAGAATCTCGGCAATGCCTACATTAATACCAACCAGTTCGATAAGGGTATAGAAATGTATAAGGAAGTATTAAAAAAGAAGCCTACCGACCAGGAGCTTTTATACGATGTAGCTAACGCTTATTTTAAATCGGGTAAATACCAGGAAGCTATCGATCATTGGGACCTGGTGCTCACCGCCGATACCAAAAATGCGAATGTTCTGTATATGATAGGACTGTCCTATCAGAAAAAGGGCGATAAACAAAAAGGCCAGCAACTATGCGATAAAGCCATTGAAATGGATCCTTCTTTAAATTCCCTAAGGGAAAAGCAAGGTAGTGTGATGTGAACAGTATTCCATTAATAACCCGCTGCGCTATCTTCACCGCGGCTGTCGGCTATTGCTTCAAATTGTCCGTTTGGTAAAACCATGATCACTTCGGTTCTTCCTATTTCTCCGCGTTCTTCGAAAGTGTAACCCATTTTTTCCAATGCCTGGCGCGAAGCCTTTGGGAAATTATCTTCTATGGAGATAGTATCGGGTAGCCATTGGTGATGGAACTTGGGCATGTTCACCGCCGTGTCGGGTGCAAGCTGATAATCTATTATGTCTACCAGCGTTTGAAACACCGAGGTGGGAATCGTGGTTCCCCCAGGAGTTCCTAAAATCAGATAAGGTTTATTATCTTTTAAAACTATTGTTGGACTCATAGAGCTCAACATCCGTTTTCCGGGAGCTATGGCATTGGCTTCGGCCCCGATAGCGCCATATAAATTGGGAGATCCCGGCTTTACGCTGAAATCATCCATTTCATCATTCATCAGAAAGCCACCGCCGCCTATTACCGTCTTGCTGCCATAGCTGGCATTTAAAGTTGTGGTTACCGCTACAGCATTTCCTTCCTTATCCATAACATTAAGATGAGTAGTTTCCTCACTTTCCTTATTAAGCTGGTTGCCGGGTTTAATATTTGCGCTGATTCCTGCTATGCCTGGCATATAATCTTTCATCCTGCCTTTTAAATAGGCATCGCTGGTAAGACGATCAACAGGAACGGGGTAATAATCTGCATCAGCCATATATTCCGATCTGTCGGCATAAGCCCTTCTTTCCGCTTCTGTCATCAATTGTACGGATTCCGGGGAAAGGGGCGGGTGGGAGGCCAGCGATTTATCTTCGATCATTTTCAACATCTGGTGAAGTAAAATGCCGCCGCTGCTTGGCGGTCCCATTGATACGATGGTATAATCCTTATAAACAAAAGAATGCGGCTCGCGCCATTTGACTTTGTAATTTTTCAGGTCTTCGTAGCTGATATACCCGCTTCCGCGATTCATTTCTTCCACGATCAGCTTCGCGGTTTCTCCTTCATAAAATCCTTTTGGTCCCAGGTCGCGTATTCGTTTAAGTGTAACCGATAGATCATGCTGAACAAGCGTATCGCCTTTTTTCCAGCCTTCTTTTCGCAGAAAAACGCATGGCGTCGTATTGTGAATAGCCAATTTCTCCTGTAGTTCATTCAGCGAAGCGGCTTCCTGTTCGCTGATGGCAAATCCTTTTTCCGCGAGTAGTATTGCCGGGGCTATCAATTCCGGGAATGACAGCTTTGCATATTTCATGCTTTCAAATAACCCTGCTACTGTTCCCGGCACCCCGCTGGAACCGGGTCCAAGAAGACTTTTATCAGGAATAACATTTCCCTGGGCATCGAGGTACATGTTTCTGTTTGCTTTGGATGGAGCGGTTTCGCGAAAATCGAGCGTTACTGTTTTGCCGTCTGCCAGCCGGGCTACCATAAAGCCTCCGCCGCCTATGTTTCCTGCTCCGGGATATACCACGGCCAGCGCCAGTTGTGTAGCAATGGCGGCATCCACC
>JBDTVL010000249.1:0-4802 GCA_040007215.1 Flavitalea sp. | reverse complement strand
GTTATTACAATTAAGAGAAGGTTGAACGGCATTCAGCATGGCTGCTTCTTCGAGGGATATTTCAAAAGTTTCCCGGGCCTTCAACACTTCGGAGTGAGCGGCGCACATGCGCTCGAACTCAGCTCTTTCGGTGCTGTCAGCTAGTCCCAAAACATAGCTTTCAACTATTCCACTTGATATGTATTCCTGAATGTTCACTTTAAATGTTCTCTTAATTGTAATAACGCATTCCTTATACGTGTTTTAACCGTTCCAAGAGGTATGTCTTCAATTTCGGATATCTCCTCATGTGTGTACCCCTTGAAATAAGATAGTTCTATTAGTATTCTGTGTTCCTTTTTCAGTTTCTCCAACACTTTCTTAAATCCTATGTTGTCAATATTTGTATTTGAAGACTGGCTCGCGACATTCCATTCAGCATGGTCGGGAATAGCCGTATTCTTTTGACTATTCTGGTAACTCTTGGACCTAAGGGTATCAATAGATGCATTTCTTGCAATGTTCAGCATCCAGGTAAACAAACGTCCCTTCGTAGGATCATAACTTTCAATCTTCCTCCAGATATTTATAAAAACTTCCTGTAGTACATCATTGGCCAGTTCCAGGTCATCTACAATTTGTGATATTATAGTATATAGCGATCCCGAATAGTTATCATACAGATAACCAAAGGCTTTGCTATCCCTGTTTTTCAACAGAGACACCAACTCGTGCTCATTATATGTTATAGATGTACCCAAGATGTTTACCCAAAGCTGAACCAATATATGAAAAAATAACAGGGTAATCTTCCCTATTATATACGCAAACCGGTAACTGGCAGATTTTTTACCGGCTATGCACTACTATGCAAACATTATTCCCCCACCAGTTTGGTGTAAGCGGCGGCAGTCAGCAATTCTTCTATATCAGCAACATTATCCGCTTTCATCCTGATCATCCATCCTTCTCCGTAAGGGTCCGTATTGACCAGTTCCGGCGATTTTGACAATAAAGGATTTACTTCTGTAATAACACCCGATACCGGAAGGAAAAGGTCAGAGACAGTTTTAACCGCTTCCACCGAACCAAAGATCTCCTCTGCTTTAAGAGACTTGCCCATGCTTTCTATTTCCACATAGACAATATCACCCAGCTCCTGCTGCGCAAATTCAGTAATACCGATCACTGCGGTATCACCTTCTAAACGTATCCATTCATGATCCTTTGTGTAACGAAGTGTGTCTGGAAAATTCATTTGGTTATTTTTAGTCTTGCAAGATTACAAAAACTGCGGTTAAAAAATCATTTGGGAGAAAATATACTGACGGATCAGAAATCATGCGTTTCAAAGTACAGCATCACATGATCTTTTATAAAATTTTCCTGCTCTATCAGTTCCATCACCGGTAAGGTCTTTAGCTGCCGGAAATGAGGCCAGCCTTCATCGTCAAAACCGTCTATATCATAATAACCGCTCTGGGACAGCAGCGAACATACGGCCACATGCATCAGGTCCTGCTTCTGTTCTTTAGTGAATTTATCGCGGATATTACCAAATTCCTGAACGCCGATCAGGAATAATACCGCTTCCAGGTCGGGTTTTTTACCAAACCGGTCCAGCATTTTCGCTTCCAAAGTCCACCATCTTGTCTGAATGTCGTCGCGCATATGCATTGTGCAAAGTTAGGGACTCCCTACCTTTGCGGCAAATACACCTCCATGTTACAACTGAGCATTTTAAGACAGGATACGGAACGCGTAAAGGAACGCCTGGCCCTGAAGAATTTTAAAGAGCCGTTACTGGTGGACCAGATCATTGCATCCGATGAGGAAAGAAAAAGACTACAGCTCGAAAGTGAAACCATCCAGTCAAAGGCTAATGCCTTATCTAAAGAAATCGGCCAGTTGATGGCTAAAGGCCAGAGGGAAGAAGCCAATAACCGGAAACAGGAGGTGGAAGCGTTGAATACCTCTTTAAAACCGCTGAAAGAACAATTGACGGTAGTGGAAAGGCTGTTGAATGACACGCTCGTGAAATTGCCTAACCTGCCCTCCGAAAAAGTTCCGCCCGGAAAAACGCCAGAAGATAATGTGCTGGTGCGGCAGGGCGGCGTAATCCCCAAATTGCCGGATGGCGCATTGGCGCACTGGGATATTGCCAAAAAATACAATATCATCGATTTTGAACTCGGTAATAAAGTAACCGGAAGCGGATTTCCCTTTTATATTGGCAAAGGCGCAAAACTGCAGCGCTCGCTGATCCAGTATTTTCTCGATTTCAATACCGCCGCAGGCTATACCGAATATCTGCCGCCTTTTATGGTTAATGAAGATTCCGCTTTCGGCACGGGTCAGCTTCCCGATAAAGAAGGACAGATGTATCATGCCACCCAAGACAATTACTACCTGATACCCACAGCCGAAGTTCCGGTAACCAATATCTACCGCAATGAAATAGTGAAAGAATCCGATCTGCCTATTAAAATGACCGCTTATACGCCTTGTTTCAGAAGAGAAGCCGGCAGTTATGGAAAAGATGTACGGGGGCTGAACCGTTTGCACCAATTCGAAAAAGTGGAGGTGGTTCAGCTTGTCGAATCCGAAAAAAGTTATGATACCCTGGAAGAAATGGTGGCGCATGTAGAAAAGCTGATACAATCGCTGGAACTGCCTTACCGGATCCTGAAACTTTGCGGCGGCGATATGAGCTTTACTTCCGCCCTCACCTACGATTTTGAGGTGTTTAGCGCCGCTCAGGATAAATGGCTGGAAGTAAGCTCGGTGTCCAACTTTGAATCTTACCAGACCAACAGGATGAAAATAAGATATAAGGGAACTAACGGTAAAACGCAGTTGCTGCATTCGCTGAACGGAAGCTCCCTGGCTCTGCCCAGGATCCTGGCGGCATTGCTGGAAAATAACCAAACACCCGATGGCATTACTATTCCTGCGGTAGTAAGGAGTTATTTCGGAGGCGACCGTATCTAACGCAAGTCCTTATCTCACCAGCGTTACGGTTCCTTTTTTGAACTGCACAGCCCCGAGATAATCTTTGCCCCTGATCATCCATACATAGGTTCCGGATGGCTGAACGGCTCCATGAACCGTTCCATCCCATCCCTGCGAAGCGACGGCAGAAGAATAAATAAGCTGTCCATAACGGTTATATACCTGGAAGAGATCAATAGAAGACATGCCTACCGCAATAAAAGTAAACCGGTCATTCTTTCCATCATTATTCGGAGAGAACGCTGAAGGAACATAAAAAGCGGGTCCCTTATATACTTTTATACTGACGGTATCGGTAGTAGGGCATCCCACCGGCGAGGAAGCGGTAAGCACATAGCGCGCATTCTTTTGTAGTACCGCAATCGGGTTGGCAATATCATCGGCGCTCAAACCCTCAGCAGGCGACCACTTATAAAATATACCGCCGCTTCCTGTCAGTTGCAGCGGCTGGTTCTCTGCAACAAGCGTATCATTACCGGCAAAAGCGCGTGTACCATAAATATTTATTTCGTGCTCAGCAGGAGCAGATAAACAACCATTCTGCGCTATCGCATACAAAGAAACCGCATACCTGCCTTCAGAAGGGAAAATACGTTGAACAGATGGCGTATTTCCCTCCAGCGTACGCAGACTGTCGGCAGCACCATCGGCAAAATTCCACCGCCATTGTTTTATAGCTATCCCAGGGGTTTCATTAAGCGCTGAAAAATAGGATGGATCAGCCAGGCAGGATTCGGTGAATTCAAAATCTGCAGCCGGCGATGGTAATGCGTTGACAGAAGAAGATAACTGATCAGATACGCAGCCCTCCTTCGTAGAAACGGTCAGCGTTAATGGACTAACGCCTAAGGGTAGGGCCAGCGAAGGGTCCCGTTCAATAAAATGGCTGGCGCCTATATTCCATGACCAGTGATCAATAGTTCCATATTCCACCGCAGAAGCATCATGAAACTGAACCGGGGCGCCTTCGCAGATCAATGATGGAGTATGGGTGAATGCCGCAGTGGGCTTGGATCCTGCAACAATATTTTTTGTGAATGTATCAGAAAGGCAGCCATTATTACCCAGAATATTCAGCTTTACATCGTACGATCCGGGTCGGGGAAATACATGCGGCGCAGGATTGGGCACAGAATCGATCGTTCCATCGCCAAAATCCCAGAACCATTTAACGATAGAACCAAACGAATGCGAACTGTCGATAAACTTAATAGGTTCCGGGTAACAGGTCTTCTGGTAATCAGGAAGAAAAAAAGCAGGGTTCAGCGATGTGCAAACTCTTTGCACATTACTCTCTCCGCCAGTGGCGCCGGTGAAGCCCCAGAATACCATCGGGTCGCCGCCAAAAATATCATTGACCATATCCGTAGTGGCTTCTACACGATTAACGCCATCAATCGCTGTTTGCAGGTGTTTTGCAGTGGCATCCCACGTAATGCGGAAGGTATGAAAATGACAATCTTCTATATTGCCTCCTGAAGCCAAAGCAGCCATGGGCAGCGCCAGGGAATTGGCAGAGCCATTATTAACATCGCCATTTTTATGAATGGCAATATGATCATAAACGGGATCATTCCTGTTTGCATTCTGATAAGTGTCGATAGTTATTCCAACAGAAGGAGTGATGCCTAGAAACCCCAGCCCTTCTCCGGTGGTGCCTACGCTGGTACTGATCGGTTGTAGTACGAATACAATACCATCAGCTCCTGGTATATCGTGGCAACCCAGGTTAACATTGAATTTGAAATCGAATGATTGCCGCAGATCGATCTTGTTAATGTTCCAGAGAGAACCCGACTTGTTATCTGCAT
>JBDTVL010000248.1:0-4844 GCA_040007215.1 Flavitalea sp. | reverse complement strand
CGGCCTTGACAGGTGCCGCACTGATCCGGCCCGTGGTAGTGACCGACCTGGGTCTTGACCAAATATCCATTTACGATTTTGATCCTTCCGGCAGCAAGCCGCTGAATGAACAGGCCCGCACAGTTAATACCAACCAGGGCGCGGGCCCCCGTCATATCATTTTTCATAAGAAGCTGCCCTTTGCTTATACTATTGAAGAGCTTTCGGGTTATGTGAGCGTTTATAGTTATAAAAGCGGAATGCTTGAGCCGCTTCAAACGCTTAATGCACATCCGGCCGATTTTAAAGGGGAAATTGGCAGCGCGGCCATCCGGATCTCGCCAGATGGAAAGTTTGTATATGCTTCCAACAGGGGCGCCTCCAACACCATCGCCATTTTTGCGATAGACCAGCAAACAGGCAAACTGATTTCAAAAGGGTTTCAAAAAACACTGGGTGAAAATCCCCGTGATTTTAATATAGACCCAACCGGAAATTTCTTACTGGTAGCGAATGAAAAGACAGGAAATGTCGTCGTATTTAAAAGAGATAAGAAAACGGGCCTGTTGAAGGCTACAGGAAAAACCATCAACATCCCTGAACCCGTTAACCTGGTATTCCTGTACTGACCTGCCTCCATCCTTAAAGAAGCAATTTGATGACTGGCTGGAACCTTCTACCTGACCAACCTTAAATCGATCCTGGAAGGCGGCATTGACCTGCGAAATCAGAATATCTGTATCATGGATGTAGTAAATGCCTGATTTAAAGACTATTGCAAAGGTTTCGAATTGTTCTCATCAATTGCAGTTTCTTCAATAAATAAAGCCTAACTTTGCAGCTTATTTTTTATACTAATACAATTAATGATGGACAACAAAATCCAGGGAACCGTTAAGTTTTTCAATTCAGAAAAAGGATTCGGTTTTATCAAACACGATGATTCCAACAAGGAAACATTTGTACACGTAAGCGGACTAATTGATGAGATCAAAGAAAATGATCGTGTAGAGTTCGACGTACAGAACGGGAAAAAAGGCTTGAATGCTGTAAATGTAAAATTGATCTGATAAATCAGTAATCTTTTTGCAACAAATAATAAAGGCCGCATCTGCGGCCTTTATTATTTTAACCCGATATTACTTTATACTTCAAATACCGCTTCCAACTTACATCCTTTTCCCGGGGCAGTTTCAATGCTCAGTTTACCATTGAATACCTCAAGCCTGTGGCGAATATTAACCAGGCCGGCGCCGGGCATGATGGCCTGCGCATCGAAACCAATGCCGTTATCAGTAATGTTCAATTGAATGACGGGACCTATGTGAATCAGTTCCAGCGCCACCCGTTTGGCCTGCGAATGTTTCAGCACATTGTTCATGTGTTCCTGGATAATGCGGTAGATCATTATCTTTTTCAATCCTGTAAGTATATCTTCCGAAAATTTATCGGCTACCAGGTCAATACGAATATCTTTTATTTCCAGGATGCTGTCGATAAGTTCATTGATAGAGACCATCAGTCCCTTTTCCGTAAGAGATGGCGAAATAAGCGATTTTGACAATGACCTTATTTCATTGATCACCTGAACCAGGTAATCAGCGCTTTTTTTCAGCATCTCCTGCCTTACCTCTGGATGCACCTGCGCATGTTCGATATATAATTTCACTACCCCAAGCAACTGGTTCACATTATCGTGCAGCTCCTCTCCAAGTTTTGTTCTTTCCGCTTCCTGCGCAACTATCGTTTGCCTGTCCAGCTCGCTTTTGTGCATGAGTTTCTGGTCGGTGATGGTCATTTCAAGATCATGATTTTTCTTAAGGATCTCTTCCCGTTCCAGGTTTGCTATTTCTACTTTAGTCATTAACCTTTTAGAAACATAAAAAATCAGTAATGCGGCGAGCCCGACAAATAAAACGCCTTTGTACATCTGCAGCCTTACAAAAGTTGGAATATTATTATTGGAGAATTTGAGCGAAAGAAAATCGGTAAGGAATATCCATAAAGCCCCAAACAGCAGGAAAGTAAAAGCAAGCTGAATGGCGGGAGAGATTCTTACTTTCATGATTAATCTTCAAACCTAAATATAGAATTTTTTTCTGCGATTTTTCATCCTGGGAAAAAGCATTGGCGTCTGATCTGCATATTTTTTATAATCCAGGCCAAAAGTTTCCCTTAATTTTTTTTCCTCCCAACGGATGCCGATGATGGTGTACAACGAAATAATCGTACATGCGAGCAGGTTAGACAGTAAAGGGAACAGGGAAAATAAAGACCATACCAGCAACAGGGTACCGGAATAAAGCGGGTGACGGACATAACGGTGCAGGCCCTTCCGAAAAAGTTCATCCGATGGCGCTATGTTGGTAAAAACGGCAATGCCGCTTAGATGAAAGAAATATTTGTACACGGAAACCGCAATAACGATAAGGCTGAGAACCAGGAAAGGCGCAGTCAATGCAGGCATTATCCAGCCAGGACTGTATAAGCGGTAATCCGGGATAAGGAACTGATACCACAATACCAACCCGAGGTGAAGGGCCGAAAAAACAGAATAACAGATCCTGTAGTAAACAAAATAGCCTCCCCAGCTTGCCATGACCCTCCTTTTCCACCAACCGGCGGCAAAAACGCTGTGTAATGCACAGAAACTTAACCACCATATCAGCAACCAGATGTATTCCAGGGGAGTGATTTTACTGTAAGATAATTAAGAAGACTATCTTCGCATCATGCATTATGTTTCAGTAAAAGGCCTTACCAAATCTTACGGGATCAAGCCTTTATTCAAGGATATTTCGTTTGATATTGAAGAAGGAGATAAAATTGCCCTGGTGGCCAGGAATGGTAGCGGAAAATCGACCCTTCTAAAAATACTCTCCGGCAAGGAAATGCCCGAAGACGGAACAGTATGGATCCATAAAGATGTTACCGTAGCCCTTTTTGAACAGGAGCCGGTATTCATTGAAACAAAATCCATTCTCGATAATATATTTCATCATAATCACCCGCTAATCAGCGCCATAAAAACTTACGAGGCGGCAATGGATTCAGGTGATGAAAACAAACTGACCGACGCCATCATCAATATGGATGAGCTCAATGCCTGGGATTTCGATCATAAGGTGAGCCAGATATTCGGGAAACTCAATATCCACCACCTCGATCAGAAAGTGTCTACCCTTTCGGGCGGTCAGCGTAAAAGAGTTGCGCTTGCGAAAACCCTGATCGATATCGGATTTGAGCATAAACATGTACTACTGATCATGGATGAACCGACCAATCACCTGGATGTTCAGATGGTGGAATGGCTGGAACATTACCTGACCCAGGAAAAAGTAACCCTGCTGCTGGTAACGCATGACCGGTATTTTCTCGACAATGTCTGCGAAGAGATCTGGGAACTGGACGATAATAACCTTTACATATATAAAGGCAGCTATGAAAATTTCCTGGAGAAAAAAGCCAACAGGCTGGAAAGTGAAATGGCTAGTATAGACAAAGCCAAGAACACCTACCGCAAGGAACTGGAATGGATGCGAAAACAGCCTAAAGCCCGGACCACCAAATCAAAAAGCCGTATCGATTCGTTTTATGATGTGGAAGCCAGGGCAAAAAAAACCATCGATGATCAGCGTGTACAGCTCGACGTTAAAATGAGCAGGCTGGGCGGCAAGATCATCGAGATGAAAAAAGTGTACAAAACCTTTGGGGAGAAAAAAATCCTCAAAGGGTTCGATTATACCTTTAAAAAAGGAGAACGCGTAGGCGTTATAGGCAGGAACGGTACAGGAAAGTCTACCTTCCTGAATATCCTACAGGGTATTGATCAGCCGGACAGCGGCAAGATTAATATTGGCGACACGATTATCTTTGGCAACTATTCGCAACAAGGTTTGCTGATCAAAGAAGATATGCGCCTGATTGAATTTGTAAAAAATATAGCCGAGCATTTTCCGCTGGCTAATGGTGGAACGCTTAGCGCTTCACAGTTTCTTACGCTTTTCCTTTTCCCCCCGGATCAGCAGTATACCTATATTTCAAAACTCAGCGGCGGCGAAAAAAGAAGACTTCATTTATTATCTATTCTTTTCAGGAACCCAAATTTCCTGATCCTCGATGAACCTACGAATGACCTTGATCTGCCTACTCTCGGCGTGCTGGAAAACTTCCTGAGCGATTTTCCCGGCTGCCTGCTTATTGTATCGCATGACCGGTATTTTATGGACCGGCTGGTAGATCATCTTTTTGTTTTTGAAGGAGATGGTGAAATCCAGGATTTTCCCGGCAATTATTCTCTTTTCCGTTTGTGGTTAAAAGACCAGGAAGAGATAACTAAAGCGCAGGAGTTCAAGATTGATATTAAAAAAACAACTACCAGCGCCACAGCGCCCGATCCGCATAAAAAGAAACTTTCCTACAATGAAAAAAAAGAATGGGAAAACCTTAAGAAAGAAATTGAAGACCTTGAAAAAGAAAAACTGAGAATCGGCGAAAAGATGAACAATACGGGCATACCCTTCGATGAGCTAACGAAGATGTCAAACCGCATTGCAGAAATAAAAGATTTGTCGGACCGTAAAGAATTGCGGTGGCTTGAACTAAGCGAGATGGCTGAATAAATTGAATAGCCTTATTCTAAGAATGTTAACATCTGTTACTGCCAATGATAATCGTAAAAATTCTTTTATGAAAATTCTTATCATTTGCCTCTTGCTGGCTTTCTTTTATTCCGGTTTTTCGCAGGAGCCCGCAGATGCCGTTCCGTTTGCTGAATCCATCAAGGCAGCCAACCTCAGCCAGAGGCTGAACATCGTTGCAGGGAAAGAAATGGAAGGCAGGGAAACGGCTACCGAAGGTCAGCG
>JBDTVL010000247.1:0-4889 GCA_040007215.1 Flavitalea sp. | reverse complement strand
CGTTAACGAAGGAGGAACATTAAAGAATACCCTTTTTCTGTTCATTCCGGGCACCTACCGTATACCTTCAGAATCAAAGGGCATTGAGCGCAAAGCCGCTAGCCTCGGCTATCACGTCATTGGGGTCAGTTATCCTAATACCGTAGCAGGAAACCCGCTTTGCAGCGGAACAGATGATATCACCTGCCACAGACGTGCAAGGCAGGAAACGATCGATGGTATCGACAGGCACCCTTCTGTTAATGTAACGCCAACCAATTCTATTGTCAATAGAGTTACCAAGCTGCTTTTATACCTTCAACAAACTTATCCCGCTCAAAACTGGGGACAGTTCCTCACCGGCGGCGCCGTGAACTGGAGTAAAGTGATCGTTTGCGGTCATTCACAAGGAGGGGCTCTTGCGGGGGTTATCGGGAAAATGTACCCGATTAAAAAAGTGATCATGTTATCAATGATCGACTTCCTGGATAACAATAAAATACCCGATTGGGAAGCATTACCTGAGAATAAAGAAAAATACTTTGCGCTTATAAATCCTAAAGATGAACTGGTGCCCTACGATAAAGTGGTTCCGGGATGGGCTTCTTTAGGGATGTCATCTTATGGTTCCCCTGTTAATATAGGAACAACAGCCTCTCCTTATCAGTCTTCGCACACCCTGATATCTACCGTAGATCCAACAACAACCTCGGTAGATAAATATCATAACAGCACAGCCATTGACGCTTATATTCCAAAAGACGCTAACGGGAAATACATTTATGACCAGGCCTGGGAATACCTGATCAATGGAGCGGTTACAACTCCGCCGCCTGCCGGCAACCAGTTACCTGTAGTAAATGCTGGAGCAGATCTGAGTTTTCCCGCTTCTGTAAATCCAACGCCAACACTTAACGGAACTTCATCCAAAGATCCCGATGGCTATATTGTTGCCTTTGCCTGGAGCAAGGTCAGCGGTCCATCATCATTCACAATGGTTACGCCTGATGCCGGTAAAACAAAACTGACTAACCTGGTAGCAGGGGTGTATATTTTCAGGCTTACTGCTACCGATAATAAAGGCGCTATTGGCACAGACGATGTGCAGGTGACCCTTACCGGATCAGGAACGCCTCCGCCAACAGGCGGTAACCAGGCTCCTGTGGTCACTGCAGGGGCCGATCTGAATTTGCCGCTTTCTTCGAACCCCAGCCCATTGCTGAATGGAAACACTTCCAAAGACCCCGATGGCTATATCGTTTCCTTTGCCTGGAGCAAAGTAACCGGGCCATCAACTTTTACCATAGCTACGCCTACATCAGGGAAAACGAAGATCAGCAACCTGGTAAAAGGAACTTATGTGTTTCAGCTATCGGCTACCGATAACAAAGGCGCTGTTGGCACAGATCAGGTATCGGTGACAATATATTAGATGAACATTAAAACAGGGTAGATAAATTTTCGATCTATCGGTCGGGTATAAATGCCGTAATGAATTGTTGTCAGCGCCTGGCATTTAATGCCTTTTGCTTGCAAAGCTTACCGGATCATTTTCCGGAAAAACCCTTCTTTCAATTGCCTGATCCCTTCTGCATATGCGGTTGGCGGCATCTGGAAAGCTTTTTCAAATTTTGATGAATCGAATACGTAATCGTACTGGTATTGATAATACAGTTCTGCCGTTTCGCCGATCATCGGTTTAAATAACCCAAGCGCCTGTAGCATTAATTTGTTAACTGTCATAAATTCAGGTTTGCGATGAAACTCTGTGGCAGCAAGGTTTATAAAATCTTTACCGGTCAATGCAGGCGCTGTAGGCAGGTGCCATACCTGGTTATCGGATGAAGAATTCTGACCAAGCAGGTACATCGCCTTTCCGGCATCGGGAATATAGGTAAAGGAATGTTTGCTATTTATATTACCCAGCCACATTGCTTTTTCCCTTTTTGCATATTTTGCCAGTACCATCGAATCGTAAAAAGAGTTTAACGATTCAGCGCCATAGAAGTCGGCAGACCTGGCAATAGTAGCGGTGATATCGCCCGTTTTAACGGATTCCATGAGTTGAGTGGCGATAGCGGAGCGTATTCCTCCTTTTACCGAAGAAGGCTGATAGGGAGTATTTTCGAGCATTGGCCCCTTAACATAACCATACATATATACATTATCAAAAAAGATCAGCCGCGCTTGCGTGGAGCGGGCTGCAGCAATAATATTATTCATGATTACCGGCCACTCAGCCGCCCATATTTTCTTATTGTATTGTAGTCCTGCGCACATATAAATAACAGAAGAGCCTTTCACCGCCTCTATTACTTCAGAAACATTTTTCAGATCGGCATGCCTCCAGTCGACGCCAGGAAATAAGGTAACGGGCTTTCTGCTCACCAGCCTCAACTGGCAACCATGGGTGATTAATTCTTTTGTAAGACTATTGGCAACAGGACCGCCTGCGCCTAAAATGGTATGCATAATGATTGTTTTAGACCAGCAAGCTACATCGGGCGCCGGACATTAATGTTCTGTTATATATCATCCCTGAATTATACAAAATGTTTAAATGCCGAACTATACCTGACCAGTTCAGGAGGAGGGATGATCTGCATCGGCTAAAGTTACTATATAAAAATAATCGGTTAGCGCCTTTGGAACCAATCTTTTCGCAGATTTCCTGTCGTGGTTTATACTTAATCTATGGAATATCCGTTTAAAATGCCTGATCCTTAACTCCAGTTATGATTCCGGCTATCCGAAAACTATTCATAAAACTGTTCACCAGGAAATTACCCCTGTTTCCTTATATTTCTCCTGCTTCAAATCAGTATACCGAAGAAACGGACAATTTGCTGAAAGGATACCAGTTTGAGAGTTTGGTGGTTTCAAAATTCACCCCGGTTCATTTCATCTTACACCATTGGAGAAGCGATAAACGCTGCGGCGATATTTTTCCCTTATCTAATAGTTATCCAGACCTGGAATATGAATACCGCGATAAAAGCCTTAAACGAAAATTTGCCGTAGAATGCAAGTGGCGTGCGCGTTTTATCCAGGAATCAGTTATATGGGCAACAGATCTCCAGATAAACAACTATCTTAAATATCATTATACCAATGATATCCCCGTGTTCATTATACTTGGCATCGGCGGACAAGCTTCGGCCCCGGAAGAATTATATATCATTCCCCTGGAAGCTATAGGAAAAAATCAAACTGTACTGAGCGTTGATTTTTTACAGCCTTTTAAAAAGGGCGGGCCCGATGAGGTTTTTTTTCTGCATCCGGAAAGAATGGAGATCGTATAAAGAAACGCTTTATATTTATGGCTAACTCCTGCTAAAAGCTAAACCATACCATGGAAAAAAGAGCTCTGCTTATCGCCGTAAACTTTTTATGCATGACGGTAATGGCGCAACAAATGCCCAATCCGCTTCCCGAAACAAAAAATGGATTTGTAGTAATAGCCCATCGCGGAAATCATGAACATGCTCCTGAAAATACCCTGGCTTCCGTTAAAGACGCTGTTAAAGCGGGAGCAGATTATATTGAAATAGATCTGCGCACAACAAAAGACGGGCGGCTGGTGTTGCATCACGATGGCTCTGTTGACCGGATGACCGATGGCAAAGGAAAAGTAATAGATCTGACGTTTAAAGAAATACAACGCCTTAAAGTACTGAATCCTGATAAATCAGATACTAAAACCTACAGGATAGCGGAATTTAAAGATGTACTCCATGCCTGTAAGAAAAAAATAAATATATACCTCGATTTTAAGGATGCTGATGTGGCAGAAACCTACCGGCAGATTAAAGATGCCGGTATGGAAAAGCAGGTTATCGTTTATCTTAATAAAGAAGCGCAATACAAACAATGGAGAAAAGTCGCTCCCGCTATGCCATTGATGACCTCCCTGCCGGAAGCGATAAAAACCAAAGAGCAATTAGATTTTTTCCTGGGGCAGATACAAATTGAAGCGCTGGATAATATTTATGATTCTGCCATGGTGTCCATTGCCCGCAAGCATGGCGTAGCTATATGGCTCGACGTGGAAAGCGATCAGGAAAATGAAGCTCTCTGGAAAGAAGCCATGGATAAAAATATTCATGGCGTTCAGACCGATCACCCCGAAGAACTGATCCGCTATTTACTTCAAAATAATCTTCGTAACGGATCCACTGCAAACACAGAAAAAATAAATACAGCGCCCGCAAAAGGGTATGTTCTGCCTGCATACCGGAAGCTCTCAGATATAAAATATAGCAAGAATGATAAAACAGACAATATCATGGATGCCTATATTCCGCAGGACTATGACAATGCCAAAGTAATCGTATACCTGCATGGCGGAGGATGGACGGGTGGAGATAAAGGCGAGTTCCCCCAACAAATGATAGAAGAGCTGACCGGCAAAAGAAAATATATTGTCGTTTCCATGAATTATCGGTTAGTCAAAGACGGTAAGAATTTATTCCCCACACAGATGGAAGATATCCGCGATGCGCTGGTTTTTTTATCGCGTAACGCTAAGAAATATCATTATAACGGCAATGAGTTCGCTTTAATGGGCGGCAGCGCAGGCGCTTACCTGGCTATGGAATATGCTTACGGTTACGACTCTGCGAAACAAATAAAAGCAGTGGTGGATTTCTGGGGACCAACTGATCTTTCTGACAAAGCCGTCAGGGCAGAAAACAAAGATGCCGACAGCAAAGTGGTAACGCTGCTGGGCATTGCCGATCCTCAGTCGCAGGCTTGTATTAATGCCAGTCCTTATTTCCGCCTTACAAAGGAAACCGGCGTTCCTACTATTTTATTTCATGGAGGAGAAGATCCCCTGGTTCACGTTAGCCAGTCGGAAAAAATGTATGCTAAATTGCTGTCGCTGAACATACCTGCCCAGTTTGAATTAT
>JBDTVL010000246.1:0-4899 GCA_040007215.1 Flavitalea sp. | reverse complement strand
GGAAATACCGGCGCCCAACAATGGAAAATGATGTTCAATACTTAGCGGAATAGCATTTTCAGGATAGTAAGCCAGTGTTCCGCTCAGATTTGTTTTACCTGTTTCTACGCGGGCTCCTGCATTAACCGTCAGGTTTTTTAATATCCTCATCGTGTTCTCGGCAAAGACGGCGACATTTTGAGTTTTAAAATGAATATCTCTTCCCCAGGAAGGGTCAACCAGCGTGAGATCGTAATCGCTTCCGGTAGTTCCCTTTCCCAGTTGGGTGCGATGCAGATCATTATGCATGTATTGAACGCCTGCTGCAAACCACTGCCTTTGACCTCCGAGATTATAGCCTTGCAATATCCTGAGCTCTGTAGTATAACTGTTGAAATGGTCAATATCTACCTGCCGGTTATTATACTGCATAGTAGAGACGTTGACCGTATCCATTACATTAGTAGGCTTATCGAACATAACGCTGTTCCTTTTTCCCAGCACTGCAGAAGTAGTGAGCTTCACCGTTGTTTTTGATGCGGCCTGCCAGTTCATGGAAACAGAAGGCACATGAATATCGGGACTGAAATAATTCCTCGAACGCGTGGCCTGCCGGGGATCGGCATGGAACATGCTATCATTTAATCCACCTGGTATCCTGTACAGATATTTAGCTCTGGACCATTCAACATGCAATGAGAAATGATCGTTTGGCTCATAGGTAACGCCTACCTGCTGCGCTTCTGAATCAGTATGCTCATTATCGCGATACCCGCCTCTTGATTTTTTGCTCATGTAGGCGTAATATCTGAATTTGCCTTTCTTGCCGCCGATAGCATTATATGAACTTAACAGGTTAAAAGATCCTGCGGTATTGATACTTTCAAAACTAAAAGGACGCGTGGTATCGCCCTGCTTACTTACATAGTTAAGCATGCCTCCGAACTGGGCGCCATACTGAAGCGACCCTGTTCCTCTCACCAGTTCTATCCTTTCAATACTTTCAAAAGGCATACTGAAATGACTGGCAGGATAGCCGTACATATCCGAATTCGTGATCACGCCATCCTTGCGGATATTGAACTCCCATCCGCGATGAGGATCGAGCCCCCTGGTGGAAATATTCACCTGGTTGCCCGAGCCATCCATATCATAAACAAAAATACCGGGAATTTTAGCAAATGCCTGGCGGCCTACCTTATTGGCTATATCTGCATCGGTCTGGGTTAGGTTGATCACTTCATTCTTCTTGCCAGAAAAAATAAAAGCATTCTGAAGCTCAGGAAGCCTTTTAATAGTCGGCTCTCTCAGGCGTGAAATAATAGTTACGCTATCCAGGTAATCGGCATGCCGATCTTCTGGCGTTGACTGAGCCAATGCCGGCAACTGCCATCCAAGGGCTAATAAAAAAATTATTCCTTTCACGATAATTATTTTAAAATAATAAATATAACGGCGTTCATCCTGCACCGGTAGTCTAAGCTCTTTCCAGGGCATATTATCAACAGCTTTGCCTATGATAAGTCATGAATGCAATCCGTCGGCAATGAATAGCTCCGTACATAAGCGGTTTCGAAGTTTCCTCGGCCTGGACTATAGGGTTAAGTACCGTTCAATAACATCAGAATTTAAAAGCGCATCCTATATTGATAACATAGTCTGCAAAAGCTGCATCGCCCTGCTGGAATGTTCCCGAAGCGGCAGACCTTTCTTTGTCAGTAACGCTCTGCGTTCTGTTACGCGAAACCGCAATAGGAACATTGAGATACCAGTTGTTCTTTTTTGTGGTATAACTAATGCCTGGTTCAATAGCGATGGCATAGCCAGGCCTGCGGAATCCATTGCTATTCCCCGCAAGATCATGTACAGGAATGCCGTCTATACGGCCGCCGGCAGAAAATGAAAATTTCTTTACCATATAAGAAAAGCCAACTCTTGCCAGGTACTGATCGGCAACGCTCATGATGGTTTCATTGTAAAGCGCAGGAGAAAGCGTTTCGCGATACGTACGCGTGCCATTTGCATCACGGGGATTAATAAGATAAAAGCCATTGGCGTATACAGTCAGTTCAGGAATGATATTGTAATAAGCATTAAGTTCTGTAGACAATCCCGTTCCGCCATCGCCTAACTGGATAGACTGGTCAACAGTGCGCAGCTCTTTGGAACCGTTTGGACCAACATTGGTCCAGTAATCCTGGTAATTATAGTCGCCCGTAGCAAACTTAATACCCATGCCAAGCTGGATATTTCCTTTTACAGATTTGAATGGATCGAAAAGCCAGTAATAGGCCGAAAAACGCATATCTCCTAATCCATAGGAAGAAGTGACGCCGCGTTCTTTCTTTACATATACGCCATTTACCAGCCCATGTTCGTATAGGGATGACCGGTGATTAACCAGCAACGGCACATTAAGGGCCAGCGACCAGCGCGGATTAATTTGACGAACGATAGACAGGTCCAGCGAGTGAGAGTAATTACGAACGTCGGAATGATCTACCAGTCTTTCCTTCTGCTCTTCTTTTCCTTTAAAATGCCTGAAAGATTTAAAATACCTGTAATTGGCATTGAATTGCCATTTGTAGGCGTCTTCGCCCGGCTTCTGTAAAGAACAGGAAGAACCTGTGCTCCTGATGGCCACGCATCCCTGCGCTACTGCATTCACCTGAAATAAAACGCTTATAATAGCCATGATTAAAATCCTGTTCATAAAAGTTAGTTTGGGTAGTTAGTTTTAAAATCATTTCTGACCGGCGACTCCTGTATTGCTCCGTCTCATACGAAGACGATTAATTACCATCTGGCCAACCTCTATGCCCTGTTTGTTTCCTTCAATCAGGTCAAATGGATAATGAATACCGCCATACATCCTGGAAAAAGAAGCTTCCAGGGCGGCCTGCCTGAAGGAGGTAAAAGAACGATGATCGATCCCGAATTCTATCTCTGAAGTATCCTTATAATGGAAGTTATCGCCGAAAACATCTGTCATAGCTTCCGCCGCTGATGCAGAGATCACCGAATGCCCGCTGGTATAAGAGGGAAAAGGAGGCGTTTGGAGATAAGGCCGCCATTCGGCGTCGAAATATTTGTTGATGACCGTTTCAGGTCTGATCACATTACTCCTGTATTTCTCTTCCCAACAACTAATGAACGCGTCGAACAAAGCAATGGATGTTTTCGTGTATGCGTAAACGGTAGTATTAAAATCGCAGCCCGACTTCTGCGCGGCGATGCCAACGATATTCATCCAATGGCCTCCCGGCGAAAACTTTTTGGTCGCAAACATCACATGGCCGCTAACATTCATCTTGAAAGGATTATCATCCCAGAAATCGGCCATTTGCTTTTGTTCCGTAGTGAGACTGTCTATGGCTGTTTTTGTTTCCATCATTCCTTTATAAAAACCAGAAGCAGTATCCTTGATATTAAAAGCAGGCGCCGGAACCGGTTTGCACTGGTTAGCCGAATCGAGCACGAGAGGCCTGATCTCCATCCAGTGCGCTTCCATCGCAGAGGTGTAAGAAGGAGGCGTAGGCACCCATCGGCCGGTTTCATCTGTAACGGTGTATTTACTGGCCGAACGGGTACTGGCATAGCTGTCTTTTTTCGACCAGTCGATAATAGAAGCGACGATCGTATCAGCAAAAGCGCGGGAATTATCTGCCACATCCCCAGGCATACCCGCATCATCGGCTTTCTTCAGCAGGTCACTATAATATTCCATCATACTTCCTTCCGGGAAAGTAACGGCATTGCCCACTTTGGTAAAAGCCAGCAGCGCGGCAAAATGATAGTCGATGGGTTTCTCCCTGGGCGCAGAAGGCATGGGGGGAAGATCCTTTATCTGCCCCGACAACGACTGATAAGCGCTATCGTAACCTGCAACAATACATTCGTAAGCGGCGATATTGGCGTAGGCATAATTCCTCGCAGCGATCATCGGCGGAAAATTATTTTCCAGTACGATATCATTAAGTTTCTTAACTGTTTTACTGTACAGAAAAGGATCGCTGGTAAGTTTCTTATAATCTTCTTTCTTACCGCAAGCGGCTAACATCAATCCTGTAACAATACAGGCAACTACATACTTCATGTAATGCAATTAAATGGAATAAAATAAGGCTTCGCTGCCTGTGAGAATAAATAGTAATCATCAGGCGATGAACTTCGGCGGTTGATCCAGCCTGTCGCTAAAATTGGAGGAACGCAAGCGCCGGTTGGCCAGCAGGTATTCCTGGTCATGGCTGGCTGGCGGCATCATCGACCAGCTATTGGATTCCTGTCGGCATTCAGAAATAAAATTCTTCAGCGCGCCTGAATTGCCGGTATCTTTTCCTTTAGTGGGGCGTTCTATATCATTGACGAGTTTAAAAAACTCCGACCTAGCATTCTGTAGTTGCTTTTTAGCGGTATTGGGCAGGCAGAGTAGTACGAGTCGGCCATTTTCAATTTTACGCTTTACGTATTTATAGAGGATGCCATTGATCTCGGCTTCGCCGTCATATCTTTCAAATTCAGCGGAACTACCACTAAGATAGGGCGTATTCAGCGGTATAGTGAATTCGATGAGGTCAGCGTCGGCGTACTGGTCCTGATCGATCTGCTGTTCAATGATCTTGTTGGAATGGCTTTCGAGGCAGTAAGTTAATAGTCTATATCCTACCCAGTTAAAGGCCAGAACGCACAGCAGTAATATTGATGCAGCTTTTCTCAAATCCTGATTGGTTGAAAAGCAAGTTAACAGTTTTTTATGAAAAAGGCTTTATTCCCTATTAGAGACTGTAAAACCTCTCCGCGTTTTCTCCCAGCACCTTGTCCTTATCTTCCTGCGTGAAATTTTCCATGTACTTATCGATCAGGCTTTTCCACTGTACATAAATACCCGACAGCAACATTACAGGCCAATCGCTGCCGAAC
>JBDTVL010000245.1:0-4907 GCA_040007215.1 Flavitalea sp. | reverse complement strand
ATTGGATGTTTTGTGATAAGCGCCTTCCAATGCATAGGTCCATTTCATGTAGGGGTTAACAAGCGGTTTTATAAAACGGGTATAGATAGTCGTTTCCTGTTTAGCGCCGGTATTAAAAGCGCTGGCATAATTCTGGTATCCGAAATAGCCGTCTACAAAAGATCCGGCAATGTTACGGGTAATATATTCACCGCCATATCCCAGCCGCCTTCGCCGGCTATATTCATAAAAAGTTCCAAATTGCAACCTGTCGCCGAGCCCCATAAAATTATCTTCCCTGGCCACCACTTCCACTTTTTTCAATGAGCCCACCTTAAAGGCGCCTCCCAGCGAAAGAACATCTTTGATCAGTACTGTAACATCAACAGAATCCATTGTGCCTGGCGAGGCTTCCACAACTATCCTGGCATCGCCCAGGTATACCTGGTCGCGAAGATGCCTTTCATTATCGGCAATTAAATAGGGAAGCAGGGTATCGTATTTTTTAAAGAAAAGGTTATTCCGGATCACATATTCCCTGGTGGTATGATGAAAATAATCAGCTAGTCTCGTCAGTTTATTTTTAAAACTTCGGAGGGTATCGTTTATCGGAACGCCGAAGTCGAGCAGCTGAACGTTGATACTTCTGATCGTTCTTCCTTTAAACATACGGTAAAGAAGATCTATTCTTTGCAGGTTATTGTCAACCGGCTGAGAGGTATCGGTGGTTATACTTTGGGCCAGTTTGCGCAGAATACCTTTCTTCCGGGTAAGAACAGTACCCTTGCTTTTAGGGGAGACGGTATCCTTGCCTTTTCCTGCAAGCGATGAATCCGATTGGGCATTGGCGGCGGAAAAAATCAAAAACACGGTGGCAAGCATACAAATATCTCTGAGCCGCTTCCCGGAGTAATGCCTGATACAGATTATGATATATGACTGGGAAAACAATTGATACACAGAATTTTACTTGCAAATGATGTACCGTTAACAACACAGCATGATACCTGGAAAATTAAGCCGTTTTTATGAACGTGAACAAGTAAAACAGAAAAAAATTAGAGCAATTGGCAGCTATTCTAAATTAAGTAAAAGCTGGGGAAATGACAATAAAAAAGAGGCTGAGAATTTCAGCCTCTTTGAATATCTATAACTTTGCCTTACCGGGTTCTGCCCATATTGAAATTGTCGGGTTCAGCGATCTGTTTTAAGCTCTTTTCTTAGCTGGCGCTTTGGTGATCTTTTTAACTTTCACCGCTTCATTGAGCGCTCTTTTCAGTCCTTCGAAAGAAGGTTTACCAGTATACATTTCGCCGTTAATAAAGAAGGTAGGCACATCTCTGACGCCTTTTTCCAGCCCTTCTAACAGGTCATTTCTTACGGTCCATCCATACACAGAATCTACCAGTTCGCTCAGTAAACGTTTGTTGTTTACCCCTACTTCCTTAGCATAGAGCTTAAGGCTGATGGTGCCAAGCTGCCTGCGGTTGGCAAAAAGAATGTTGTGCATTTCCCAGAACTTTCCGTCCTGTGCGGCAGCAATGGAAGCTTCAGCGGCTTTCATCGAACGCTGGTATATTTTGGTCAGCGGGAAATGTCGGAAATTGAACTTTATCCTGCCTTCAAATTCAATCAATAACTTTTTAACGACTTCATTTGCCTTTTGGCATGCTTCGCTTTCATAATCGCCAAATTCTACCAGGGAAACAGGCGCTTCTTTGTCGCCTACCCAGAATTCTTTTGGTGGAATAATTTCGATCGGTGTCTTAATTGCCATAATTCCTCCTTTAAATATTGCTGCAGATAAGTGTTGCAACAACGATAATGATAAATGTAAACAAATCCTATAGCTTAAGGTTTAAATCCTGCTTAGGAAATGCAAGATTAATTAATTTTTCGGCCATTTGCCTTCTCAAATTCGGGAACCTCATTCCTGAACACGACAGTTCGGTCGAAAACATCAATCAAAACAGGTTTTGAACGGTCCAGATCGCCGGCTAACAGTTTTTTGCTTAATTTATTCACTATCTCTTTCTGAATGAGGCGTTTAAGAGGTCTGGCCCCAAACTGGGGATCAAAACCATTATCTGTAAGGAATTCAACCAGGTAATCGCTGAATTCCAATTGAATACCCGACTGTTGCACAAGTTTTTTCAACGATTCAAGCTGTATTTTAATAATACCTTTTATCTCCTTTTTCATGAGCGGCTGGAACATGATGATATCATCAATCCTGTTTAAAAATTCCGGCCTGATGGTTTGTTTTAACAAATTGATAACTTCCTCTTTCGTCCGTTCTACTACCTTTTCCATATTACGCTCATCTACATCGGCAAAATTCTCCTGAATGATATGACTTCCCATATTGCTGGTCATAATGATGATGGTGTTCTTAAAGTTGACTACCCTGCCCTTATTATCGGTCAGTCGTCCATCATCCAGCACCTGCAGCAGAATATTAAATACATCAGGATGGGCTTTTTCTATTTCATCGAGTAGTACCACGCTGTAAGGTTTTCGTCTTACCGCTTCGGTCAACTGACCGCCTTCCTCATAACCTACATATCCCGGAGGGGCGCCTACCAGCCGACTGACCGAATGTTTTTCCTGGTATTCGCTCATGTCGATACGCGTCATCATTCCGTCATCGTCAAACAGGTATTCCGCCAGCGCTTTAGCCAGTTCTGTTTTACCCACGCCTGTAGTGCCGAGGAAAATAAATGAACCGATAGGTTTCTTTGGATCCTGTAATCCTGCCCTGCTTCTGCGGATAGCATCGGCCACTGCGGTGATGGCTTCCTCCTGACCTATTACGCGATGATGCAATTCATCTTCCAGGTTCAACAGCTTTTCTCTTTCGCTCTGGATCATCTTCGATACCGGTATACCGGTGGCTTTTGCCACAGCTTCCGCTATATCTTCAGCATCCACTTCTTCTTTAAGCAATCTCTTCTCGCTGATATTGTTCAGTTGCTGCGTTAATTCCGTTATTTCCAGTTCCTGGCGCTGCACTTTTCCATAGCGGATCTCAGCCACCTTGCCGTAATCGCCATTTCTCTCAGCCTGTTCAGCCTGCTGTTTCAGGTTTTCAATTTCAGCTTTAGCATTCTGCACTTTCTCCACGATATCTTTTTCCCGCTGCCATTTGGCTTTCAGCGTATCGCGTTCAACGGCCAGGTTAGACAGGTCTAAACTCAATTCTCTCAGCTTAGGTTCGTCATTTTCTCTTTTGATGGCTTCCCTTTCTATTTCCAGTTGACGGATCCTTCTTTCCAGTTCGTCCAGCTCTTCCGGCATGGAATTCATTTCCAGCCTCAGTTTGGCGGCGCTTTCATCGATCAGGTCTATCGCCTTATCGGGCAGGAACCTGTCGGTAATATAGCGGTGCGACAATTCCACGGCGGCAATGATCGCTTCATCCTTTATCCTTACATGATGATGCGTTTCATAGCGGTCTTTTAAACCGCGGAGAATAGAAATAGCATCTTCCACATTTGGTTCATTGATATTCACCTTCTGGAAGCGTCGTTCCAGGGCCTTATCCTTTTCAAAAAATTTCTGGTATTCGCTTAAAGTGGTAGCCCCTACTGCCCTTAGCTCGCCCCGGGCCAGCGCAGGTTTCAGGATATTCGCTGCATCCATGGCGCCTTCGCCGCCGCCTGCCCCAACAAGAGTATGTATTTCGTCAATAAACAGAATGATCTCTCCGTCGCTATCGCCAACTTCTTTCACCACACTTTTAAGTCTTTCCTCAAATTCTCCTTTAAACTTGGCGCCAGCTATCAGCAATCCCATATCGAGTGCATAGATCACTTTGGATTTCAGATTCTCAGGAACATCGCCATTTACAATACGATGAGCGAGACCTTCTGCAATGGCGGTTTTACCCACTCCGGGTTCTCCAACCAGGATTGGATTATTCTTGGTTCTGCGGGAAAGGATATGCAGGGTTCTACGGATCTCTTCATCACGACCAATCACGGGATCGAGCTTGCCTTCCCTGGCCAGGTCATTAAGATTGCGGGCATATTTATTCAATGCATTATAGGTAGAAGAAGCTGTCTGGGAAGAAACCGTAGAGCCTTTACGCAGTTCCTTTACGGCTGCGGTAAGTCCTTTTTCCGTAAGACCGGCATCTTTCAGCAGTTTAGCTGCATTATCATTTACCGAGAGAATGCCCAGCAGCAGGTGTTCAACGCTCACAAATTCATCCCCAAACGATTTCAGGGAAGCGCCTGCCCTCAGGATCACGTTATTCGCATCCCGACTGATAGACTGCGCTGGTTCGCCCCCCTGTACTTTAGGCAGCCGCGCGATACTTTCATCCAGCTTGCTTTCCACAAAAGGAAGGTTAACATTGTTCTTTTTAAGCAGGAATTCCACAGGAGAATCCTCATCGCTCAGCATGGCTTTCAGGATATGTTCCGTTTCAATATTCGGATTTCCGGTATTGAAAGCCAGTTGTTGCGCTTTGGCCACTACTTCCTGCGCCTTTATGGTAAAATTATTTAGATTCATAAGTATAATTGATTCGTTAAAATCTTTTCCCGGTTATAGCCATACCTGGATTTATGTATACATTGCTGGTAACCGCTAATACACATATCTATTATCAAATCATCATCCAAAAGATCAATTTAAGCAACCATGTCATATAAAAGTCGTTTCTACTGCCGCTTATGCATACCCGCGCTGCTTTTTATGCTATTCTTGCAGACCATACACGCACAGGATACTTCTGCGCTTTATCAACTGCTGGAACAACGGAAAGCCCAATGGGGAGGCAAACTGGCTGTTATGGTTTGGAAAGACGATAAAGTAGCTTTTCAAAAGGTAACGGGCGACCTTACCATCAATTCCCAGGAGCCTGTAGGTTATGCCAGCGCCTGGTTCACCGCGGCTGTGGTGATGAGCTTTGCAGAACAGGG
>JBDTVL010000244.1:0-4908 GCA_040007215.1 Flavitalea sp. | reverse complement strand
ACGGGCGCGCTGTGACCGCGCGCGATGGGCGTTGGCGGCGCTCGACAGCGGGCGGCCCGTATATCGCGACGAACAAGGCCTGTACCGCGTGAAACGGCCGCCGCCGCAAGCCGATGCCTATACCGGGAAAGAAATCGCTTCCGCTATTTATTTCTACCCCCGCTGGCGCGATGGCCTTTACTGCAATGCATCACTTAGCCAGTTCAGGCAACATCCCCAGGATTATATTGATGGTCTGGAACAAAGTATCCGGTATTGCCTGCGAAAAGCGGGCGAGCAGACGGCCCGAAATATAAAAGCTATTTCCATTGACACCACCGGATCAACGCCTGTAGCCATTGACAGTTCAGGTTTGCCTCTTGCCCTGCTTCCAAAATTCGCTAATAATCCCAATGCCATGTTCCTATTATGGAAAGACCATACAGGGCTAAAGGAAGCTGAGGAGATCAATGAACATGCAAAAAAATTCAACATTAACTACCTGCAGTTTGTGGGTGGGGTTTATTCATCAGAATGGTTCTGGGCAAAATTGCTGCATATTTTAAGAGAAGACCAGGAACTGCATAAAGCATGTTATTCCTTTGCTGAACACTGCGACTGGATTCCTTTTCTTTT
Source organism: Flavitalea sp. (assembly GCA_040007215.1). Classification (GTDB taxonomy): domain Bacteria; phylum Bacteroidota; class Bacteroidia; order Chitinophagales; family Chitinophagaceae; genus Flavitalea. The sequence goes on along the minus strand of JBDTVL010000244.1, from coordinate 4,293 downwards.
AACAGGCGGCTCAAAGGCCGACGATATGAAAAGAGGCGTTTGTTCGGCCGGACATAAAGCTTTATGGGCCCGCGAATTTGGCGGATTACCTCCCGATAAATTTTTCAGTTCCCTGGATCCGCTGCTTAAAGGATTTACCTCCCGGTTATTTACTGAAGTTTATACAGCCGATAAACCCGTTGGCCATTTAAGCGCCGAATGGGCGCAACGCCTTGGCCTTTCTACAGAAGTAATCATTGGAATTGGCGCTTTCGATGCCCATATGGGCGCCGTTGGCGGACAGATAGAGCCCTACCACCTCAGCAAGGTAATGGGCACTTCCACCTGCGATATGCTGGTGGCGCCTATGGAGGAAATGAATGATAAACTGGTTAAAGGGATCTGCGGGCAGGTACCTGGTTCGGTAATACCCGGCATGATGGGCATGGAAGCCGGTCAGTCGGCTTTCGGCGATTTCTATGCATGGTTCCGTGATACGCTGGCATGGCCAATCAAAAACATTTTAAACGCTTCTTCACTGGTAGATCCCGCCATGGCGAAGGCGCTGGCAGATGAAACTATTGAAAAAATAATTCCCGAACTTAGCAGGCGCGCCGCAGCCCTGCCTTTGAATGTCGATGATGAACTGGCTATCGATTGGATTAATGGACGAAGAACGCCCGACGCCAACCAGTCGCTCACTAGCGCCCTCACCGGGCTTAACCTGGGTACAGATGCAGTACGCTTATTTAAATCAGTGGCAGAATCAACGTGTTTTGGCGCAAAAGCAATAGTTGATAGCTTCCGCAAGGAAGGTATTCCGGTAAAAGGGCTGATAGGGCTTGGCGGCATTGCCGGCAAATCGCCATTCATTATGCAGATGATGGCCGATATAATGGATATGCCTATACGTATTCACCGCTCGGAACAAACCTGCGCTTTAGGAGCGGCTATGTTTGCAGCAACGGCGGCTGGCATCTATAACAAAGTGGAAAACGCAATGGAAGCAATGGGCCAGGGATTTTCGACAACTTATTTACCTACCCCTGCTTATTCCGCCATATTTGCAGAGCGATTTAAAAGATACGCCGACCTGGGCGTATTTATGGAACAACAAGCTATTCACTCAAAAAAACACCATTCGGTATATTAATAATGAACAAATACGATCATATACAGCAGGAAGCTTATGAGGCCAATATGCAATTACCCGCATTAGGCCTGGTCATCTTCACTTTCGGCAATGTCAGCGCAGCAGACCGTAACCTCGGCGTATTCGCCATTAAACCAAGCGGAGTTGCCTATGAACAGTTATCTCCAGACAAAATGGTGATCGTAGACTTTGAAGGCAAGACCATATCCGGTTCGCTCAGACCGTCTTCCGACACCCTTACGCATGCTGTGCTTTATAAACACTGGGATGCCATTAACGGCATTGCACATACGCATTCAACTTATGCTACCGCCTGGGCGCAATCGCAGAGAGATATTCCCATATACGGCACCACACATGCCGATCATTGCGCCGGTAATATTCCCTGCGCCCCTCCTATCAGTGATGACATGATCAGGGGGAATTATGAATATGAAACAGGTTTTCAGATCATACAGTGTATAGAGGAAAAAAACCTTAATTATAAAGAAACAGAAATGATACTGGTGGGCAACCATGCTCCATTCACCTGGGGCAAAACCGCCGCCAAAGCGGTTTACAACAGTGGAGCGCTGGAAGCGATTGCAAAAATGGCTCTCCTCACCGAACAGATCAATAAAGAGGCGCCTTTATTAAAAAATGCTATTATAATAAAACATTTCGAAAGAAAACATGGTCCCGATTCATATTATGGACAGCAGTGATATGCCCTTACTTTGAAAAAATGAACTCATGACTACACTGAATAACCTGGAAATATGGTTTATCACCGGGAGCCAACATTTATACGGAGAAGAAACGCTAAAACAGGTTGATGAGCATTCGCAGATTATTGCGCGTTCGCTGGATAAGGCAAAAGGCATGATCATTAAAGTGGTGTATAAACCTGTTGTAAAAACGCCCGATGAAATATTCAGGATCTGCCAGGAAATCAATATGGCCGCTAATTGCATCGGCATTATAACCTGGATGCATACCTTCTCTCCCGCAAAAATGTGGATAAGAGGGCTTTCCATTTTACAAAAACCAATGCTTCATTTGCATACCCAGTTTAACAGAGATATTCCCTGGGGGTCTATCGATATGGATTTCATGAACCTTAACCAGAGCGCTCATGGCGACAGGGAATTTGGTTTCATGGTTTCAAGAATGCGCATGAACAGGAAAGTGATTGCCGGTTACTGGGAAGACCCTGAACTGATTGACCAACTGACTACCTGGACAAGGGCCGCCGCCGCCTGGCATGACTGGCAGGGCGCCAGGTTTGTTCGCTTCGGCGATAACATGCGCCAGGTTGCCGTAACAGAAGGCGATAAAGTGGAAGCAGAACTAACATTCGGTTATTCTGTAAACACCCATGGTATAGGCGACTTGGCAGATATGATCAACCAGGTTAGCGATAAAACGGTTAATGAATTATGCGAAGAATATGCCGACAGCTATTTGCTGGCCGACACTTTACATAAAGGAGGTTCGCAGCATGTATCGCTGAGAGAAGCCGCTAAAATAGAAGCCGGGTTAAAAGCTTTCCTGGTAAAGGGAAACTTCAAAGGATTCACCGATACATTTGAAGATCTTCATGGCATAACGCAGCTGCCCGGTATTGCCGCGCAACGCCTTATGGCCAGCGGTTACGGGTTTGCCGGCGAAGGCGACTGGAAAACCGCCGCTCTTGTCCGCGCCATGAAAGTAATGGCGCACGGACTTCCCGGCGGGAATTCTTTTATGGAAGATTATACCTACCATTTCGATCCGGCAAATCCAATGGTTCTGGGCGCACATATGCTGGAAATATGTTCTTCCATTGCCGGCGAAAAACCCAAATGCGAAATACATCCTCTCGGAATCGGCGGCAAATCCGATCCGGTTCGATTAGTATTCAACGTTAGTTCGGGACCGGCCATCAATGCCTCCATAATCGATATGGGCAACCGCTTTAGGCTACTGGTAAATGAAGTGATGGCAGTTGAGCCGGAGCATGATCTTCCTAAACTTCCCGTTGCAAGGGCCCTGTGGAAACCTTATCCTGATATGAATACCGCCTGCACAGCCTGGATCATCGCCGGAGGCGCCCACCATACCTGTTATAGCCAGAATCTCGGTTCCGCGCACCTGGAGGATTTCGCAGAAATGGCAGGCATAGAACAGGTGCTTATAGGAAAGAAAACGACTATCAAAGATCTCAAAAACGAATTGAGATGGAATGAAGTCCACTACCGGTTAAATAAATAACTTTTTTATTAAAAGGCCTTAGATTGCAACACCTCATTAATAAATTCTAACGATCAGCTTAATTCGACTTGCACATGAAGAATCATTTGGCATTAGCAGACTATCTTGTTTTCCTTGTCTACTTTGTTATAGTGGCCAGTTATGGTTACTGGATATACCGGCGCAAAAATAAACTCACGACCGATACAAAAGATTTCTTCCTGGCAGAAGGGTCGCTCACCTGGTGGGCCATAGGCGCTTCCCTGATCGCTTCCAATATTTCTGCTGAACAATTTATAGGCATGAGCGGCGAAGGTTATTTTGTCGGCATTGCCATTGCCGCCTACGAATGGCTTGCAGCGTTAGCCCTGGTTATTATTGCTATATGGTTCATTCCGGTATATCTCAAAAACAAGATATACACGATGCCGCAATTTCTCATGAGGAGATATAATAATACCGTTGCCCTGATCATGGCCATCTTCTGGTTGTTCCTCTATGTTTTTGTAAACCTTACCTCTATACTTTATCTCGGCTCAGTAGCCATCAACGGCCTGGTAGGCGGCGAATACCTGCATACGATCATGCTGACGCTGGCCCTGTTTGCACTTCTCATTACGCTGGGAGGCATGAAAGTGATCGGCTTTACAGATGTTATACAGGTAGGCGTGCTTATTATCGGGGGACTAGCCACTTCTTACCTCGCGCTGACGATCGTAGCTGAAAAATTCGGCTTAGGCAGCAGCGCCCTGGCAGGGTTTAATATTTTACTAAAAGATGCCCCGGAACATTTTCACATGATACTGGATAAACCAACTGCGGAATCGTCGCAGCTCCATATCGATAAGTACCTGATTGTACCAGGCATTGCCATGTATTTTGCAGGTCAGTGGATCGTTAACCTGAACTACTGGGGTTGCAACCAGTATATCACGCAGCGCGCATTGGGC
>JBDTVL010000243.1:0-4932 GCA_040007215.1 Flavitalea sp. | reverse complement strand
GAAACCCCGTTCGCGATCTTCTTCATCTTTTATTATTCCTGGCGGTAACCCTTTATCCCTGCTTATGACTACGCCGGAAGCTACGCCCGATAACTGATCAGACAGGCTTTTTGCCTTACGGGAAACGTATCCCTGTGGCGCCGGCGCCTTTGAATCATAGAGTATTACTGAAGGTTCAGGTGCATTGATTATAACTTCCTGGGAAATTACTTTTCTTACTTCCTGCTGTGAAGTTGTGCTATTATTTTTTGTTTGCGATGATTGCCCGGTATGGTTGTTACAGGACAAAAAGATAATCAGCAGCGCTGCTGCGAGCATTTGGAATAGCCATTTCATGGTTGTATGATTTAGTTGTAGGTATATGATGCATACCTCCAAACAATTACATAAACCAACCAGGAATTATCCTCTTATATGATACGATTTAGGCTGAACAAAGGCCCTGATACCCTGGTAGGAAAGCGTACTACCCAGGCCCGAATGCTTACGGCCGGTCCAGGGAAGCAGGGCGCTTACCCTGTCGCAGCAGTTCCAGTAAACGGTTCCGGTATTCATCTTTTTCATCACCGCTTCGGCCCGATCAAAACTTTTAGAATAAACTGCGGCCGTTAATCCATATTCTGAATCCAGCATCAGCCGGGTGGCTTCTTCGTCATTACTTACTTTTTGAATACCCACTACCGGCCCGAAACTTTCTTCGGTCATGATCTTCATATCGTGATTCACATTCACCAATATCGCAGGTTCAAAATAATAACCTGTTCCCTCTACCTTTTTACCGCCAGATAATAATATGGCGCCTTTAACTTTGGCGTCTTCCACTTGAGATAATAAAAAATCGAGTTGTTCTTTCCGGCTGAGCGGTCCTATTTCTGTTAAAAGATCAAGCGGATCACCGGTTTTCATTTTCTTCATCTGTTCCAGGTACGACGTTACAAAACGATCGTAAATATTTCCATGCACATATATTCTTTCCACAGCGCAACAGCTTTGCCCATTATTATAAACCACCCCTTCGAGCGCTGCGCCGGCCACCTGTTCTACATTCTCCACATCATCCATCACATACAGCGGATCCTTACCGCCCAGCTCGAGCTGGCAGGGAACCAGCTTCGGGGCTACCTTTCCGGCAATATACCTGCCGGTACGGTAACTGCCGGTAAAAAAATAGCCATCCAGCGAAGTGTCCAGCAGCATCTCGCCTACTTCGGCTTTTCCGATCACCGCCTGGAAACAATTGGCAGGTATGCCGGCAAGATGTAATAATCTTTCAATATGAAGGCCAGTTAACGCAGTATATTCTGAAGGCTTATACAATACGGCATTTCCTCCTATCAACGCGGGTATAAAAACGTTTATGCCTACCAGGTAGGGGTAGTTCCAGGCAGAAATATTAGCGATAATACCCAGCGGCTCATACACGATCTTTTCCCTGGTGCCGCCTTCGGAAGTGATCCATTCTTCTTCGAGATGTTTTGCTGAATGATCTATAAAAAACTTCAGCCGGCTCCGGGCGCCATTCAATTCATTATAAGATTGCTGCAAAGGCTTGCCCATTTCACTGCTCAGGGTTCTGGCCAGTTCGTCCTTTTGTTCGTCGAGCAGGTCATAAAACCTGGAGATACAACGAATTCTTTCTTCTACCGGAACTGCTGCCCATTGCTTCTGTCCTGTCTTCAGCGACTGGAATTTAGCTTCTACAGTTTTATGCGTATCCTTTTCAACTTTCGCAATAACTTCTTCTGTAGCAGGATTTATTATTTTCATATAATTTTTTGATGTCCATGCCGGACCTCCCGGATAAAACGATCCCTGATAGCATTATACAATGAAGTATCCGGAAATTTATTAATATACATTCTTTCAGGATGCCATTGAACACCCAGCAGGAATGATTTTGATGAGGGTTCCTTCCACTCTATCCCTTCAATGATTCCTTCTTCCGATCTCGCATTGACTGCAAGCCCTTCTCCCAGTTTATCGATGGCCTGGTGATGCGCGCTGTTGATATGACCCGAATGCTGCTGCGTTATTTCTCCCAGCAAACTATCCCGTTCAATGGTAATATCATGGTCTTTGTCGCTGATCTTTGTAGCCCTGTGCAGCATGTTCAACGATTCGCCAAGATCCTGTTTTAAAGCGCCCTGAAAGAAAACATTGATCAGTTGTAAGCCGCGGCATATGCCCACCACAGGAATTTTGTTATCCAGCGCATACCGGAGGGCCAATAATTCATATTCGTCTCTTTCCGGCTGCCAGCCGGTATTAGGTTTATCGGCATAATCGGTAGAACCATTATAAAATACGGGGTCAATATCTATTCCGCCCGATAATACCAAACCATCGATACCTTTAATATCAACGCCTGGCTGTAAAAGCACAGTCTCAACATCATCCTGTTGTTCTATCCACTGTTTGTAGCTGTTGTGCTTTTCGATATCTCCTGTAAAGGTTATCCCGATTTTCATAATTAACGTTTACAAAGCTTCCCGGTAAAGTTTGCTGAAATCTTCCCTGCTTACAGGCTTTGGATTGCTGGGATGGCAGAAATCGGCCAATGCAAGATCAGATAAGGTATCAATATGTTCTTCTTTAACGCCGATCTTTCCGAGGGTAACGGGAAGGCCTATACGCTCATTGAGCTCAAACAGGCGATCTATTAAAGCTTCGCCCGACGCTTCGGGCAATTCCATTGCCATCGCCATTTTCCGGAATTTATCTTCATTACCGCTGATGTTGAAGCGCATACCGTAGGGAAGGTTAATGGCATTAGCCAGCCCATGATGAGTATCGAGCAATGAAGACAAAGGATGCGCCAGCGAATGCACTACGCCTAGGCCTTTCTGAAAAGCCACTGCGCCCATCAGCGAAGCGATCATCATTCTGCTCCTGGAGGCTATATCCGGTTTATTTACGGCATTTTCTATGGCTGCGCTGATCAGTGAAATTCCTTCCAGCGCAATGCCATCGCAAAGAGGGTGAAACCCTTTGGCGATATAGGCTTCCATATTATGTGTCAGCGCGTCCATACCCGTTGCCGCAGTAATAAAGGGAGGAAGCTCCATGGTGAGTTCCGGATCGGCAAAAACGATCTTAGCGAGTAATTTCGGCGAAAAAAGGATCCTTTTGCGGTGGGTATCATCTTCCGAAATAATAGCGCTGCGGCCCACTTCGCTGCCTGTTCCGCTGGTAGTAGGGATGGTAATAAAATAAGGCGTTTCCTCCGTTACGTATTTGTCGCCGCCGATCAGGTCATCATAATCGAACAGGTCGCGGTGATGATTAATACGCAAAGCGATCGCACGGGCTACATCCATTGCTGCGCCGCCGCCAATGCCTATAATAGAATCCCTGTCGGTATTTTTATACGCTTCGCCGCCATTTAGCACATCCGACTTAACCGGATTTTTATGAATAGACGAAAACACTTCCCATGAAATGTTTTTCTGCGCTAACTGTTCTTTTATCTTCCTGAAAAAACCAAGCTGCTCCACCGTTGGATCGGTTACGATCAGCGGTCTCTTAAGGCCCTGCGATAACAGGTGATCGCCAAGTTCCTTAACGGATCCGGCCCCAAAACGGATAGTAGTAGGAAAATTATACTGGCGAATAATACTAAAATCGATCTGCATATCTGCGTTCGTGTATGTTATTGATGAACAAATTAAATGATCTCCAGGTAGCGTTTCAGTTCCCAGTCCGTAACTACTTTAGCAAACTGCCTCCATTCCCATTCCCTGGTACTGGTAAAATGATCCACAAATGTTTCGCCGAATAATTCTTTGGCTACGCTGGAATTTTTCATAGCCTGCGAAGCTTCCAGGAGATTGCCAGGAAGTAATCCGTTCTTTTTATCGGCATATCCGCTACCCACTGTAGCGGCGGTTGTCAGCTTCATATTATTTCGGATGCCATATAATCCCGAAGCCAGGCACCCTGCCATAGCCAGGTAGGGATTGCTGTCGGAGCCAACCACTCTAGTTTCCAGCCGGGCTGATTTCTCGCCGCCGCAAAGCGTTCTTAAAGCAGTGGTGCGGTTATCTATTCCCCAGGTAAGCGTGGTGGGCGCCCAGGCCCCCTCTACCAGTCTTTTATAGCTGTTTACTGTTGGCGCAAACATAGGAAGTATATACGGCAGGCAATAGAGCTGACCGGCCATATAACTTTCCATCAGGGCGCTCATGCCCGTCTTATTTTTTGCGTCGTGAAACAGATTTTGTTTCCCATCGGGCGACCATAAGCTCTGGTGCACATGGCCGCTGCAGCCAGGAAGGTTTTCATTGAACTTAGCAATAAAGCTGGCCAGTATATTATGACGAACGGCTATTTCTTTAACCCCGCTTTTAAACAGTACCGCCCTGTCGGCGGCTTCCGGCAGTTCCGAATACACGATGGCCGCTTCATATACGCCAGGACCGGTTTCTGTATGCAGCCCTTCGACAGGCACGCCAAAACGGGTAAGCAGGTCGAACAGGTCATGAAAAAAAGCGCTGTTCTGGGAAGCTCTCAGTATAGAGTAACCGAACATGCCATTCGTCAATGGCTTCAGGTTACGTAGCTTACTTTCGTAAGGCTCATTAAGGTTATTGACAAAATTAAACCATTCAAACTCCTGTGAGAAATACGACAGATAGCCAGCGTCTTCCGCCTGTTTGGAGATGCGCTTCAATAAACTGCGCGGACAAACGGCATGTCCATTTCCTTTAGCGTCGACAAAATCGGCCAGAAAAAAGGGAAGATCATTTTCCCAGGGTATTTTCCGGAAAGTATTGATATCAGCGATTGCTGTGGCATCCGGATAACCGGTATGCCTCCCGGTGAAGGCAACATTATCATAGACTGCATCTTCCGAATCCCATCCAAATACCACATCGCAGAAACCAAATCCTTTTTCTGCAATAGACCTGAATTTATCAAAGCTCATCACCTTAC
>JBDTVL010000242.1:0-4952 GCA_040007215.1 Flavitalea sp. | reverse complement strand
GCTAAAACAGCATGGACTGTATATCATAAAAAAACTCCCGGGGATTCCGGGAGTTTTTTTATGATATATTAACATCAGGTTTTTGCTTAGAAAGATATCTTCTTGCCGTCTCCTGATTTCTTAGTGAATGCATAAATAAAAGAGAACTCAATACTCTTCCTGCTTGCCGAAGCAGATTTCATGGAAGAGACCGTTACATCATAACTAAGCCCTGCCCTGATATTTTTGTAATCAACAGCCATATAAGGATAAAAAGCATCCTTGATACGCATGTAACCGCCCAGCCATAATTCCAGTTCTTCATTCTGATCGCTGTTCAGCTTTATGCCATAAGCGCCACCCAGCGACACTTCATTCGCCTTACCTCTTGCCTGGTAAATGACGTTCGCCTGTATATCTGATTCCTGGTTTAACTTATATTCTGCGCCGGTATGTATGGTGAACTTCCTGCGACCGCTAAGTTCATCCCAGATATTGTCTTTCGGTTTCATCAGGTGATTGACAGTACCGCCAAGATAGCCGCTGAACTTTTCTGCGCGGTAACGATAAAGAACGCCGAGATTAAAATCAAAATAGCTCTTTGCGCCATTACCGGATGCATCACCGCTGGTTACATCAGGGTCAAATCCCCCGCCTGTGAACTGATCTTCGAAGGTGAGTTTTGTATAATCCAGCCTCCTGTTCACATAGGTTCCCTGGAAACCAAAGCCAATGCTGTTGGCGCCGCTGGCATCAAGACCTTTATGATAAGCTACGGCAAGACCTGCTGAACTTGCTTTCAGCGCCCCGCCATTTGACTGATCGTATAAAGCATATCCACCGATGCCGAATTTATCAGATTCCTGCAATTTATTTTTCATGATCGCTTTATCAAATCCCACCAAACCTGTTGTGAAAGGCGACGAGCTGCCAATCCAGGTATGACGGAAATTAGCGGATAGTCTTCCCTCTCCTTCTCCTGTTCCCGCCATAGCAGGATTCAGGGTCAGAGGACTTGAAAAGAACTGTGAGAAGTTAGGATCCTGCGCATAACAGGAGCTTGTATAAAGACCGAGAAATATTATAAATAGTTTTTTCATTGCTTAGATTTTAAAATTGAATGGTCATTAACGGATCAGAGTTGTATTACCTGTGGTATGAACCTGGGTTCCCTTTGCCGAAACGCCGGCAGCTACCCATATATAGGTTTCCATCGGTTGGCGAACGCCTTTAAACGTTCCATCCCAACCCCTGGTAGCATCTTTGGTTTCGAACAGAAGATTACCCCAGCGATTATACACCCTGAAATATTGAAGTTCGCGTACGCCTGCCATTATTGGCCTCAGCACATCATTCTTGCCATCGCCATTTGGCGTGAAGGCTTTAGGAACAAATATTTCATCCGCTAATAAAACCTTTACCAATACCGTATCAACAGTGGTGCATCCTGAAACAAAAGAAAATTTAACTTTATATTCCTGCTGCTTAACGGGCGTCAGTACAGGACTGAAACTGGTTGAGATGGAAAGATTATCAGCCGGCAACCATTGAACTGTTGCATCCAGGTCGCGGGCGCTCAATGTTTTTGTAACGCCAATAGAAGCATCCACAGCAGCATATCGCTGACCTGCCACCGGCGATTCCAGAACAACTGTTTTAGTTTTTGTCTGAACAAGAAGCGGACAACCAACAGGAGTTACCTGCAGTTCCACGGTGTATTCGCCTGCCTCGCTATACGTTACTGAAGCATCTCTGTCAGTACCATAGGTAGTATTTCCAAAATTCCACGAATAGTTTACTTCACCGCTTCCAGTAGTAACAGAAGTATTAGTAAATGCCGTAGCTATACCAACGCAATATTTATCAAAACTGAAATCTGCAGTGGGCGCGTTAAGATGGGTAAGCGTAATACTGTTCTCTATCATTGATGAGCAATCCAGCTCATTAAACACTTTTACGGTATAAACGCCGGCGGCTACCGCTTGATATTGATCGCCGTAAGCGCCGCTTATAAGATTGTCATTAAGGAACCACTGATAAAAACTTCCGCCTGTAACTTTCAGTAAAGCGGTACCATCGCCGCAGATAAAGGTTCCGTTTGGCGCAGTGAGTTCGCCATAGGGCATTTCCACAACATGAACATCGTGCGTTATGGTGTCTGGCGCGCCAACATCCGGTATAACGATCAGGCTGACGGTGTAATCGCCGGGAACTGCATAACTATGTGTGGCATTAGTATCCGTAGAAACTTCTCCATCGCCAAAACGCCAGTCAAAGGTCATTGTTCCACTGGATATAGTAGAGGTATTGGTAAATGAATAGCTGTTTTCGAATACGCATTGGTAAATATTGTTAATGTTGAATTCTGTAGTAACCACAGGACCGGAAGGACCCGAAGCTTCGAATGATCCATCAACGGAATAGCTTGTGCCATTTGCATTGATGGCATAGGCGCGATAATAATAGGTGGTTCCGGAAGTTAATCCGGTTATATCAGCGCTGAATGATCCGGTGGTTCCGGTCACTACCGTTTTGTTGGTAGTGGGTTCAGCAGAGGTTCCAAAATAAAAACCCCTTTCTGTTATTGCAGATCCTCCGTCGCCATTCACTATCGCCGATATCGTAGCGGTATGACCAGTGATGCTTGTCGCGTCAGGAGTAGAAAGAACGGGAGGTCCGGTAGCTACTAATGAACTAATGATAGTGGGAAGTCCTATTTCGGAAGTTTTGCTACCTAAAGACTGACCGCCATAAACGTAATTACAGCCAGATCCAAGTACATTAGGATCATTAATAACGCTCAAAGAATTGGCTCCGTAATTTGCTACGTATATCTTGCCGTTTACCGCTACCTGTAAAGCGCCTTCCATTGCGCCGGTTTTCAATGTCACTTTGCTCGCTTGTATATTTGCCTGGGAACCTGCTTCCAGGTTAAACTGGTAAGTGCCTCCGCCAAAACCATGAACATATAAAAGTTTACTGTTTGGCGAAAATTCCACACCGTAAGAAGAGGTTATGGCAAGCGATATAGCATTCGACAATATGCCTGTTACCCGGTCGAAATCGTAAACTTCCGTTGTGCCGCCAAAATAATAGGTGGTGGTGAGTTTATTACCGGCAACATTGCTTTTAAGATATCCTATCTCTCCCTCAGAAGAAGTTGCAACTCCCAAGCTTGATGTTACCGGATTGCTCATATCCAGACCGGTAGTTTTTAATTTATAAGCATAATAGGTATTTGTTCCTCGTTGATGAGTAAGTATCCAATAGAAATTATCAGCAAAAACAGCGCAGACAGTTTCCTCCGTATTGGTCAGTACTGAAACATTCTTGGCAGGAAGCACATCGCCCATTCCTTCATCAAGCGTCATATCTACTATGGAATAAGACAAGTTAGAGCTTGGGTAAGAGGACACTGTGAAAATATAATACCTGTTTGCATTACCCGGATCCGGAACTGCCACCGCAGATTGAGACGTGGACGGATCTCCTGTTAACCCTGTTCCATTGGGCATAGTACCATGCAGTCTATTATAAACATATATTCCATCTGTATAGAATAACAGATTGCCATTGGCATCGCTCATGGTTGCGCATCCTTCTGTGGTGTTTAACATTCCATCAGTCAAAATGGTGGGAGGATCAGCGCTGAAATTAAGCCCGGCATTATCGCCGAAGTACCAGTAATTTCCCTGTTTTTGCGCCATCAATGTAAAGCTGGCGAATAAAAACAGTACGATATTAATAAAGAGTAAAAGATTTTTTTTCATCGTAATGTGTGTATAGGTTAATTGGATATTGGTATTTAGAAAATCGGGTTGCGTTGAAGACGACCTGAGGAATATAATACATTCACCACCTCATAAGAAGAAACGGGTTGGCGGTCCTTCTTCGCAGCGCTACTCAACTGTGCGCCGGTTATTGCAGCGGCCAGTTTTGCGGCAATGTCTTTATCCGACTGCTGTATGAAACGCGCAGAGATGATCGTTCCATTGCAATCAACCTTTAGTAATAACTGTCCGTTAAAACTGAATTTGGAGGGAAATTTTGCTAATAGATCGGCTACTTTTTTCCTGCCTGACCATGTACCAAGGTCAACAACGGCATTTTCATCTGCTTCGGGAAGAGATTGGGTAAACTTGATCTTTTTAAGAAGGGGGTCAGTTGAACGGTAAACGGCAGTCGGGCAAGCGCCTGCTTTCGGATGCGGGTCGGTTGCCTTAACGGACGAGGCGTTAAGCGAAAAAACATCTGGCAATGCTGAAGCTGCTGATGCATGCTGAAAGAAAAATAACAAAACTGCCATGGCAGCATAGAAGTGGTTCTTCATATCTTATTGGATTTTAAAAACAATAAACACAGCATGCGCCAGAATATTGCAATTCCAAAAACAAGTGTAAACACTTAGACGGCGAAATAAAACATCCTGAAACCTATGCTGGGTAATGATTTAAGGAAATTTCATTTTTTCATTTCTTGTTTAACATTTTTTTATTTTTGATATATATCAAGAGCTATTTACACTTAGTTGGCTACCTAAGTGTTTTCATCTCATGCAATTAGTTATTCGTAGCCAGATCTTTCAAGTTCGTTGCCTAATCGAGGATTTTGAATAATTCTACAGCGCCAATAGGGCCTTTCCGCCATGAAGGCAAAAGGGTATTCGCATAAAATGTTTGCGCTGCATGCGGTTGGCTGGCTGCTGTTTTCTCGCTGCCTTATTTTCCTATGGAAATACGATGAAAAACTTAGGTTATATGTTAGGGCTACGCGACAAAAGTTTGAGTCATAAAGGGCAGTTCCTCTTCTACGCAGGAGAAGATGTGGAGTTGGTTTGACAGGATGAATAGTAATTTCAAATTGCCCAATAATCTCAACGTTCTCCTTCCCTGAAACTGAATTTTACCTAACGTTTTGGAAAAATAGATATGTCGCTGTTTAAACGCAAGAATATGAAAAATGAAACCGAAGGC
>JBDTVL010000241.1:0-4959 GCA_040007215.1 Flavitalea sp. | reverse complement strand
GCTAATAAGGGGAGACAGTGAAGCAATAAAAAGCAGCGATAATGCGTTTGATGCTGTAACAGTGGCATTCGGAGTGAGAAACTTTGAAAATCTGGAAAAAGGATTAAAGGAAATTTACCGGGTTTTAGTACCCGGTGGAAAACTGGCGGTGCTGGAATTTTCGAAACCCAAAGGATTATTCAGAGGTATATACAACATATACATGGAACATTTGGTGCCGGCAATTTGCAGAGTATTTTCAAAGGACCGGGACGCATACAAATATTTACATTCATCAGTTAAAGCATTTCCTGAAGGCGAAACATTTCTACACATTTTACAACATGTCGGATTCACAGAAACGTCACTAAAAAGGCTGAGCTTAGGAATATGCACCATTTACAGCGGACGAAAAAGAACTACTGGTTAAAGAAACAGGCGCTGGCGCTGAGCTTGCTGATCGCAGCGCTTCCTGCATGTACACAAGAACTTAACCTTCCCAATCACGATGATAAAAGTTACTATATCGGCATTGCCGTGATGTATAATTCAGCGAGGTTCCAGTTAAGTCATCATCCCCATTTTTTACAAAACGACAGCGTGCTGTCGGTGAGCCCGGAAAATGCCGGCGGCTTCGGACTGGCAGGTATGAATAACTTCGTGATCTCTCCCAGGTTTTCCGTGCGGGTGGGCATGCAATTTATGCTGTCGTCAAAAAACCTGACCTATAATCTTAAATATCCCGATGCCTCAAAAGAAGAGCAGCCAGTGATGACCAAAAAAGTGGAGTCCATTTCTTTTGGCGTTCCGCTGCATATCAAGCTGAGGTCGGACAGGATAAATAATTTCCGGGTATATATGTTTGGCGGCGGAGCGGTAGGTTACGACCTGGCTTCTAATGCCAAGGCCCAGAAAGCCGAGGACCTGGTGAAGCTGCGCAAATATGATATGACCGTGGAAGGCGGTATCGGTTTCAATTTCTATTTCCCCGTATTCATCTTATCGCCCGAGATCAAGATCAGTCATGGGCTGATCAATGCGCATAGCCGCGATGAAGGACTTAAATTCTCCAGCGCTATTGATAAACTCAATTCCCGAATGGTGGTGTTCTCGCTGATCTTTGAGGGATAAGGAAGTTTGAATTAAGACGCATCCTCCATCCACTTTTACGCATAATGTATTTTCAATACCCCGAATATACAAATTCCTGATGCCAGCACTCCGCCCGAAAACCGCTGGCAGCAAAATTTTCCAGCCATTGATTAAAATTGATCTACCTTACTATTCTCTACTTAGGTCAAAGCAATTTTAAACGTTTCCAAAACTATCCCTTCCGATGCCTAAGGCCACCTCAGATAAGGCTAAAATACCTTCTGATAATTTATTCCCTGTAGTGGGCATTGGCGCTTCTGCAGGAGGACTTGATGCATTCAAGAAATTATT
Source organism: Flavitalea sp. (assembly GCA_040007215.1). Classification (GTDB taxonomy): domain Bacteria; phylum Bacteroidota; class Bacteroidia; order Chitinophagales; family Chitinophagaceae; genus Flavitalea. The sequence continues at coordinate 3,537 of JBDTVL010000241.1, read as the reverse complement.
AACCGCCATTCCTGAAAGTTCGGGCATGGCCTATATACTGGTTCAGCACCTGGACCCCTCTCACGAAAGCATACTGGCGGAGATACTGCAAAGGTCAACTAAGGTTCCCGTAGAGGAAATTTCCGATAATGTAAAGGTGCTACCCGATCATATCTATATCATTCCTGCCAATAAATTACTGACGGCCACCGATGGGGTACTTAAATTAACCGCCAGGTCGCCTAAGGGTCAGAAGAATATGCCCATCGACCTGTTTTTCTCTTCCTTAGCGGAAGTGCATCACAGTCATGCGATCGGTGTAGTATTATCCGGAACAGGGTCGGATGGCACGCTGGGATTAAAAGCTATTAAGGATCATGGAGGCGTTACTTTCGCACAGGACAGTGATTCGGCAGCTTACGATGCCATGCCACGAAGCTCCGTAGATGCAGGCGTAGTCGATTTTATTCTGTCGCCTGATAAAATTCCTGAACAATTACAATCCTTAAACCGCACCTTCAACGAAAAACCTGTTCATAAAGATGAGATAACAGGTCAGGAGGAAGATGGTTACCGGCAGATCCTTTCTATACTCCGGATCAGGAGAGGCGTTGATTTTACCTATTACAAGCAAACGACCATAAGACGAAGAATAGCCCGGAGGATCGCCCTCAGCATGCAAATAACCCTTCCTAAATATCTTGCCTACATTAAAGAAAATAAAGCTGAACAGGATATTCTATACCAGGACCTGTTAATACCGGTAACCCAATTCTTCCGCGATCCCAAGATCTTTGAGCAATTATGCGAAACCGTATTTCCTACCCTGCTTAAGGACCTGCGGAACAATGATCAACTGCGTGTATGGATCGCCGGTTGTTCAACGGGAGAAGAAGCTTACTCTATAGCCATATGCCTCCAGGAATACCTGGGCGATAGAGCGCATACTTCCCGGATACAGGTATTCGCCACCGATATTTCGGAGATCGCCATCGCTAAAGCAAGAAACGGGCTGTATAAAAAAAGCGAAGTAGGCGGACTTACTGAAAACCAGTTACAAAAATACTTCGTTAAAACGGATGGCAGTTACAGGGTCAATAAATTTATCCGGGACAGTTGCATTTTTGCTTATCACAATTATCTTAAGGATCCACCCTTTGCCAGGATGGACCTGATCAGTTGCCGCAATTCACTGATCTACCTGGAACCTTTTCTTCAAAAGAAAGCGCTCACCACTTTTCATTATGCGCTTAAGGATAAAGGCTATTTATTACTGGGCAAATCTGAAACTACCGGGCAGGCCGCAGATCTCTTTACAACCTTTGACAAAAACAATAAAGTATATACCCGTAAACCTGTACGCGGAAAATTCCTTCAAGAGGTAGCTGAGCGAAAAGAGGAAATTTTCCGGGGAACTGATTTCGGATTTGGCAAAAAGGAAGCGGTCAAAGATGATTTTCAGAAAAATGCCGATGATGTATTATTAACGAAATTTTCTCCGCCAGGCGTAGTAGTGAATGAGGAAATGGATATCGTTCAATTCCGGGGCGCTACCGGCATGTGGCTGGAGCCCTCTTCAGGAAAGCCCAACCTCAATATATTAAAAATGGCCCGTGAGGGGTTAGCCTTTGAATTACGCAACGCACTCCATAAAGTTAAAACCGGAAAGGATTCGGTGATCAAAAAAGATATTCCCATCCAGTTTATGGGTAAGGAACTTTTAGCTACTATCGAAGTGATCCCTTTACTTAATACCATTGAACCGCATTTCCTGATCCTGTTCCAGGACAGTTCAGAAAATATAGAACCCCTTGCTGGAAAAACGGAAAAGAAAGGAGCGAAGACCATAAATGCACAGATAAAGAGAGGCGTAATACGAATAGAAGAGTTGCAAAAGGAAATTGCGCATACGCGCGAGGATATGAGAAGCATCACCGAAGACCAGGAAGCTTCTAATGAAGAATTACAGAGCGCCAATGAAGAACTGCTTTCCGGTAGCGAAGAATTGCAAAGCCTGAACGAAGAACTGGAGACTTCCCGCGAAGAGATACAGACCACCAACGAAGAACTCATCATTGTAAACCATGAATTATTCGACCGTAATGAACAGTTGGATAATTCGAGGCGATATGCCGAGGCGATCGTAAGCACCATTCGCGAACCCTTATTGATCCTGAATAAAAACCTGCTGGTCAGGAGCGCCAATAAGTCTTTCTATTCCAAGTTCAAAACCTCGGAAGAAGAAACGGAAGGCATATCATTGTTCGAATTAGGTAACCAGCAGTGGAATATTCCCGCCTTAAGAATGGCGCTGGAAAAGGTTTTGCCTCAAAAACAAAACATCAACGATTTTGAAGTCGTTCACCGGCTCCCGCTAATAGGCGACCGGATCATGCAATTAAATGCCAGCCAGATATTAAGAGACACCGCCGAGGATCAATGTATACTGCTGGCCATAGAAGATGTTACCGAGAAAAGAAATGCAGATATCTCTCTGAAAAACTTTACCGTAGAACTGGAAAAACAGGTAGATGAAAGAACGGTTTTGATGAATGAAGCCAATATCGGCTTACGGAACTCGAATGATAACCTGGAACAGTTCGCCTATATTGCTTCACACGATCTGCAGGAGCCGTTACGCAAGATCAGGACTTTTTCCATTATGCTGCATGACCGGTTCAAAAATGAATTGCCACCGGACGCCATAGAGCTGATCAATAAAATCGATATTTCTTCCAAACGGATGTCGACGCTGATCAAAGAGTTGCTTGATTTTTCGAGGATACTGCATGGCGATGACAATTATAAAAAAGTAAACCTCAATGATATTTTAAACAGCGTGATCATCGATTTTGAATTGCTGATCAAAGAAAAGGAAGCGGTTCTTCATTTTGAACTGTTGCCGGTGATTGAAGCGATACCTCTGCAGATCAACCAGCTTTTTTATAACCTGCTCAGCAATTCCCTCAAGTTTACCAGTCCTGGCGTAGCGCCGGTGATCAGGATCACTTCCCGGATACTTACTGCTGAAGATATGCGGGAACATCCGTCTCTTAATCCAAAGATCAGTTATTGTGAGATCGCGTTCAGGGATAATGGTATCGGCTTTGAGCAGGATCTGGCAGAAAAGATATTCCTGATCTTTCATAAGTTACACAGGCGCGAGCAGTATGCAGGAACCGGTATAGGGCTGGCGCTGTGCAAGAGTATTGTCACTAATCATCATGGGGAGATAGTCGGGATATCGACTAAAGGTAAGGGCGCTTTATTCCAGATCATATTACCGCTAACGCAGACGAAGGGGTAAGCTGGCGCTAATTATAATCAAAAGAAGCGAGATAATTTCCCAGGCCCATAATAACTGTAGATAACATCAGGATAAAAATGCCTGCGAAGATCAGTCGCATGGTTTGCTTACCGCTACCCTTCCATTCATGCAGGATCAACCCCCACATAGTACTGAATACAATGACAAAAGCAAGGTGAATGCTGAAACTCACAAAATCATTTTTGCCCATCATTGTCGTGCCCATTCCATAGAACATGAATTCCATAAAA
>JBDTVL010000240.1:0-4959 GCA_040007215.1 Flavitalea sp. | reverse complement strand
GGTTTTTCTTACTCACCAGCGTTGTAGTATTAGGATAATTACCTGCTTCTATGGTCGCTGTAGGGTCCTGGTTAGAAGCCATATCGCATACAAGGATCTCATAATTGGCGTATTTAAGCTTCCTGGTAGATTCCAGGAACGCGCAGGTGATGGCCACCTGGTTATAGTTTAGTGTAACAATAGATATAAGCGGGGGAGGGCCCTTCGGCATGAAGCTGCTTTTTACGCAATATAAGCGCAAATCAGCTAGATATGCAAATTCGCGGAATTAAGCGTTGGTTCTCTGAATAACAGCGGTTGGCGTATTGGCCATGATCCAAAGATCGAACAGAAAATTAGACTTGTCGGCGTAGTTGATATCCAGGTCTAGCCTTTCTTCTGCCGTCATCCTGTATTTGTTCTTCTTTTTGATCTGCCACAGACCAGTCATACCGGCGGGAGCCATAAAACGCTTTGCCCATTGATCGGTAGTGAGGGTAGCCGCTTCATAAAGCGGTAAAGGACGGTTGCCTACCAGCGACATATTGCCTTTGAATACATTCAGTAACTGCGGTAGTTCATCCAGGCTGCATTTCCTCAGGAAAGCGCCCAGGCGCGTAATGCGGGGATCATTATGTATTTTGATGAACATAGGTCCTTCCGCCGTCAGGGGGCTGTAAAGGTTCATATGCGAAACGCTGTCGATATTGTCATTAGCCTTAGGGTCCATGGTCCGGAACTTATAAAAGCTGAAGATCCTGTAACCTTTACCGGCTCTTTTAGAGATATAAAATACGGGCCCTTTGGATTCTATCTTCAGCGCAATGATAATGAGCAGGAATATCGGGCTGAGGATCATCATCATGAGGGCAGAGATCACCACATCGAAAATTCTTTTGGAAAAATCGGCTGGCGAGCTTTTGACCGGCGACAGATCGGCATTGGCCTGGTCGTGATGGATGGCGCTGATACGGCTCTTCACTTTTTTCCAGAACCTGATCTTCGACATCAGTTTGGCGGTAGGAAGATCTTTCAGGCTGATAATATCATCGGCAAAAGGCTGATTCCGGAACTTTTCCAGTTCTTCGGTGGTGATATCAGAACCTTCGATGATCAGGGGAATAGAAGCCAGTGGTTTCTGGGTAGCGATGAACTGGTGAAACAGGAGCAGGTCGTTGTAGCCAACAGAAGCCTCAGCTATAATGATATCGGGAATGCTGGAAGCGTTAAGCGCCAGTCTTTTAAGCATTGTTCTAGCGTGATCTGCATTTTCAGCGGCATACCCGCTTTCGAAAGTGTTGATAAGAGAATCGATCATACCTGTTTTTTTACCTATGTAAAAAAATTCAGGTTTCTTATTATCTGTAGGGGAAGAAACTACAGGAACGGTGAAATGCCTGTATTTTTTAGTCTGTATTGTTTCTTCTTGTAAAAATGGTTGCATAAAGGAAGGTAAGGTTAGGACATATAAATCATCAGGAACGTTGCATGCTAACTCAAAGAAGCTCTTTGCTGACCCGGAATTTTTTGTGCCCAGGTTAATTTATTGATGCTTTCTAAAAGAATAACAGGATTAAAAGGTTTTATAAAGAAATCATTGATGCCATATTTATCACATTTCAATTTTGTTTCTGCCTTATCCAGCGAAGAGATCACCATTAAGGGAATATCTCTGTATAATACGCTTGATGAAAGTTCTTCTATAAGTTCCCAGTCGTTCATATCCGGCAGTTGAGCGTCGGTAATGATCAGGTCCGGAATATTCCTTTTAGATAACCAGTACATCGCGGTACATCCATCAGGGGCGGTTACTACCTGGAAATCCTTTCCGAGAACTGTTTGAAGCAAAAACCTCATGGCTTTGCTGTCATCTATGGCGAGTATCTTTTTTTTCATCTTCAAAAATTAGTCATTTAAAAAAACGCTATTTTTCAAGAGGAAGGAGTTCAGAGGTCGGCCATTAGGTATTGGAGTTAGCTATAACGAATTGTATATATAACAATCATTTTGGCAAATAACCGGATGGAATTTTAAATACGTTAAGATTTCAAGGATGGATTGAGATTGAACTAAAAATCCTTACTTAACATTAATTCAGAGGATGTGTGGAGGAATTGTGATGGTAAAATTAGCAACAAAATTGAATAAAGCAAATAAATGACCGCCAATTATCCCTTATTTGCCAAAAATACCACTTAAAGGGTATGTAATTTCCACTTAAAGCGTATGTACTTCCTCATTACATCACTGCTTTCTTTGCGCTTTATGCCAGATCACTGATTGCGTATTCCTTACGTAACGTGAAAAACCTGCAAAAACGCAGAAATTCATGAACGTAAAATAGAACGCTGCATACAGAACAGGCATGCGGATATTCCTCAGGGCAAAATACCATCCTGCTGCTGCGGATACATAAAAAATAACCTGCGCTGAAAATATCGTTCTATAAAAAAAATCTGGAGTTAGGAACAATAATATCAGCGAGGAGAAGAAAAAAACAATCAGCGCCAGTGGGCAGAGCGTCCAGCGAAGTATACGGTGAGAGAGAAACTGGAAAGATACCAGGGGATACCTGACTATATTGAACAACTGCCTCAGCATACCCATAGCCTGGAAAGCGCCGGCAGAGATCCTTATCTTCCGCTCCATTTCATCGGTAACAGATAAAGAAGCTTTCTCCTCGGCAATGGCTTCCGGTTCATAAGCTACCCGGTATCCTTTAATACATAGTTTGAGCGACTGCACGAAATCTTCGATAATCGTATCCTCCGGCAGCTTTTCGTAAAGAGCAGTTCTTATGGAGAAAAGTTCGCCTGCAGCGCCTACGCCGGTATGGAACCTGGCATCCAGCGATTTAATGGCCGATTCATACTTCCAGTAAAGGCCTTCGCCTGCAGCTATGGCGCTTTCTGAAGACGATATACGTTTTTCGCCGGCCACGCCTCCAATTCGTTCATCGCTGTAATGACGTATCATATTAGCGATGCAGTCCTTGTTCAGCAATGAATTAGCATCGCTGAAAATGATAAAGGGATGTTTTACCTCGCCTGACGCCCTGTTCATAGCGGCAAGCTTGCCTTTACGCTGTGGCTCATGCAAGAGCCTTATAGAGGGATATCGGGCAATAATGCCAGCCGTATGATCTGTAGATCCATCGGTGATAAAGATGATCTCTGTTAAATCGGCAGGATAGTTCAGCTCCAGGCAATTATGTATTTTTTCTTCAATAATCTCCTCCTCATTATACGCGGCAATAACCAGGCTAATGGCAGGAGAGGGAATAGAACCGGCTCGCGGCTTATCCTTTTTCGGACGGAACAGTTCCTTCAGTTTTACCATTATATATAGAAGCAGCGGGTATCCGATATAGGTATAGCTTATGATCAGTAAAGCCGACCAAAATATTATTTTCACAACCGGCAGCATAAATTAAACATATATAGCATATTAGCGGGTTAAAAGGTTTTCCCAAAATGAGATAACTTATGCAAAAGAATAATAACTGCCAAATAATTTCACTTTTTGGGAATTATTATTAATTTTGAGCTGTTAAACAATCCGAACTCCAACGATCCCTTGAAAACCATCGTGTTTTACTTTTTTTATTCTTCGTCAGACCACGCATCGTACTCCAATACTCCTTCACATTAATTTGGTATAGGCTATCCCCCTAACCCGTCTATGGCTAATCCTGTAGGCGTTATTAACGCTTTAACCCTAGAATAATATGAAGAGATCGCTACTCATGGCTTCAATTTTACTGACCTTATCAGGAAGCTCAATTGCCCAGAATGTGTTTGATCCGGCCGACGCGATCGTACGCTATTCTTCGTCCGCAGCTTATGGAAGCACGCAGAAACCCGATTCCAACGTTGTTGGCTTACAAAAATGGGTGGCTAATTCCACCAATGGCGTAAGTACAGGAACCGGCGCTTTCAAGACCATTTCCGAAACGTATAAGGCGTATTTCATTAATTATTTTAATACCAGGCTGGCTTTCAGGATCAAGTTTCCTAAAAGCTATTCCAACCCTGATAGCGTAAATAAGAAATACCCCATGATGTTGTTCCTTCACGGGGCAGGAGAGGTAGGATGCGCTTCTAACGGAGGCATCTATAATAATGAAAAACAACTCGCGCTGGGCGGTCAGCTTTTTGCGCAGAGAGTAGATGCCAACCAGTTCGATGGATTCCTCGTGTATCCTCAACTTCGTTCCAAAGACGCAGGTTGCTGGGGAGAATGGGGCGGAGGAGCTAATAACTCCAACCTCATCACTATTCTTACTTTCATCGATTCGCTGGTAAAATATACCCGCGCAGATAATGACAGGTTATTCATCGACGGACTTTCCGGCGGCGGCGTAGGCACATGGAGGATGGCGGAATCCTTCCCTTTACGCGTTGCGAAAATTGCGCCTACATCGGCAGCGGGTCTGGTAATGGACTATCCTGCTTTTATTCATATTCCTATCTGGTTAGCCACCGGCGGAAAGGATACCAATCCTTCTCCGGCAATGGCGGGTTATTCTGCTCAGAAGGTTAACGATCTGGGCGGAAGCATACGAACTTCATTATATGCCGATCTGGGCCACGCTTCCTGGTATCGTCACTGGGGGGAAGCCGATTTTCTATCATACATGAATGATGTGCATAAGGCCAACCCGCTCATATTTTTTAATCGTTTTGAATTTTGTCCCGATTCGGCTATTAATGCACGTATAGGTATAACCCCCAATTTTGCAGCTTATGAGTGGCAGAAAGATTCTGTTACTATAGCCACCCGCATCAATGGAGTAAATACTATTGTTAATGGGACTGCTCTTATCAACTTCTCCTCAGGTGGTAATGAAATAACCGTAAAATCTTTTGGTTCTTACCGGGTTCGTTTTAGAAGAACAGCCGCCGGCCCATGGTCGGACTGGTCTATGAAACCTGCGGTGATCAAATCTAAAACCATTACGCTCACTCCCCCCATAGCCGT
>JBDTVL010000239.1:0-4963 GCA_040007215.1 Flavitalea sp. | reverse complement strand
AAGGGGCAGCAGTTCGGCCTGTGCCTTGTCTACCACTTCCGCCAGTGGATGACCCACATATTCTACCTCGTATTTCCATTTTTCGTAGAAGGCTTTCTCGAAGGGAAGGATCACGAGCATTTTATCTACGTTCTTTTTGATCTGCTTCACCCTGCTTTCTTTCCAGGCCCATACCTGCGGGGATATATAATAAATCACCGGGATGCCCTGTTTCTTTGCCCATTCGGCGATCCTCAAATTGAAACCGGGATAATCGATCAGGATAAGCGCATCGGGTTGGTATTGAAGAATATCTTTTTTGCAGAAACTGAGGTTACGGAAGATGGCCGGAAGATTTTTGACCACTTCGATAAAGCCCATAAAGGCCAGGTCGCGATAATGTTTTACCAGCGTTGCGCCGGCCTGTTGCATGAGGTCGCCGCCCCAGCACCTCGTATCGGCGGCGATATCCAGTTTTTTAAGTTCGGTAATAAGATGGCTGCCATGCAGGTCGCCTGAAGCTTCGCCGGCTATTAGGTAATATTTCATACGCTTGAGGCCTTATAATATAAATTTAAGCGCCAGGCTGACTATGGCGTAAACCAGCGTGATCACAAATATGCCCCGGGCTGTTTTATCGCGGCCGGAATTGATATAAATGGTGAACAGGGCGATATTGAGCAGCAGGCAGGGTACGGAAATGGCCGTGATCTGCGTTTTATTGTCTTTCAGGAATTCAAAGAATTCCATGACGCTGAAAGTGGGGTAGAACTTATAGAAATAATAAATAAGTACACTGAGCAGCGGGGCCAGGAAACCCATAGCTACACCCAGCGGAAGGCTATCTTTTTTTAGCATGGCGTAAATATTCTTCTTTAACGGAGGTTAGAATGTCCATGTTTTTTCCAGTTTTTCTTTAAGCGCATAATTGGTAAGGTCGAACTGAACGGGTACCACGCTCACATAATTATTTTTCAGCGCCCATACATCGGTATCCCTGCCTTTATCAAAGTTGACAAATTCGCCGGTAAGCCAGAAATATTTTCGGCCATGCGGATCGGTGCGTTCAATAAAATCTTCTTCGTATTTGGCGTAAGCCTGGCGGCAAATTTTTACGCCTTTAATAAGGCTGTCGGTGACTGCCGGAAAATTCACATTCAGGATCGTATGCTTGTCAAGGGGTTTGGCCAGCATCTTTTTGACCAGGATACGCGCATATTTTTTAGCTGCGCTGAAATCGGCGTCTATGCTATAATCGAGTAAAGAAAAGCCAATAGAGGGGATGCTTTCGATAGCGGCTTCCACAGCGGCCGACATAGTGCCGGAATAGATCACATTGATAGAATGGTTAGCGCCGTGATTGATGCCGCTGAGGCAAATATCGGGTTTGCGGTGCAGCACTTTATCAACCGCCAGCTTTACGCAATCCACCGGCGTGCCGGTGCACTGGTAGGCTTCAATGCCTTCAAAAGCATGAACGGGCGACAGTCGCAGGGGGTGGCCAATGGTTATCGCATGGCCCATGCCCGACTGGGGCTTATCCGGGGCCACTACCACTACCTTGCCCAGGTCCTTTACCGCTTCCACCAGGCTAAGAATACCGGGGGCGGTGATGCCGTCATCGTTGGTAATGAGAATAACAGGGAGGTCTTTCTTTTTTGCTTTGGCCATAATAAGGGCTATAAACTTAAGCAGCCCGTAAGGGAACCAGGCCTGGATATTTGCAGGCAGAATAATTGGCTTTCCTTAGGCTGACGGGGCCAAAAATAGGTATTTTGGAAGCAAATTGCCGCTGTATGCTGTAAAGAGTGTATTAATTACCGGGCAATTTAGTTGGGCAACTGGATTTTTGTGCGCTTTCCGTTACCTTTGCAGCCGGTTAAAAAAGCGTCCTTAAAAGGCCGCATTGATTTACTATTTACCCGAAAATACAAGCAGTTAAATATTATGGCAGGCCAGTTAAAAGAAGTCCGCAACAGGATAAAATCGGTTCAGAATACCCAGCAGATCACCAAGGCAATGAAAATGGTGAGCGCCGCTAAGCTGAGGAAAGCCCAGGAAGGGATCATGCAAATGCGTCCTTATGCCCGTAAATTACAGGAACTGTTAAGCAATATCGTGAGCGGTTCCGAAGGCGATATAGGCATGAGCCTTGCCGCTGAAAGGCCGGTGGAAAAAGTATTGCTGATCGTGATCACCAGCGACCGCGGACTATGCGGCGCCTATAATGCCAATATCATAAAGCTGGCCAAGCTTACTATCGCTGAGCAGTATGCGCAGCAGGCCGCAAAAGGTAATGTGGAGATCTGGACCATCGGCAAGAAAGGCTTTGAACATTTTGCCAAGAACAAGTATAAAATAGACGCGGCTTTCAAGGATATATTCTTAAAGCTCAATTTTGAAAGTATACAGGCCTGCGCACAGGCTGCCGTTAAAGATTTTGAGAAAGGCGCCTTCGACCGCGTTGAACTGGTGTACAGCGAATTCCGCAATGCAGGCACCCAGCGCTTTACCGTTGAGCGTTTTTTACCTATCCCCAAAACGCAACCTAAACAGGGACTGAAGAAAAGCGATTTTATTTTTGAACCGGATCGGGAACAGCTGGTTGCTGAACTGATGCCTAAGATTCTTAACACGCAATTGTATAAGGCCGTACTCGATGCCAACGCTTCTGAACATGGCGCGAGGATGACGGCCATGGATAAGGCCACGGAAAATGCCAACGAGTTATTGAAGTCGCTGAAGATTTCGTATAACCGTGCACGACAGGCCGCCATTACTACCGAACTTACAGAGATCGTTAGCGGAGCGGCAGCGCTGCAGGGATAAATAACCCCGTTCACTGCGATCATACAAAACTGAATAATCATGGAGATCGGTCATATCATACCTCATATAGAAGCGCTGGTATTTGCCAGCGATAAGCCATTAACGCCGATCGACCTGACCGAACTGATCAATAATGCCTTTGGCTTTATGGAAGATAAGGTGACCATGGAACAGGTGCAGACCGCCATGGAAGGGATCGTTGAAAAATACCACTCGGAATTTTATCCCTTCGAGATGAGGGAAAGCGGCGGGGGATGGCAGTTCCTGACTAAGAAGGAATACCATAAAACCGTTGCCCAGCTTAATGGCGAAAAGTTCCTGAAGCGCTTATCTACCGCAGCGCTGGAAACCCTGGCCATCATCGCCTACAAACAACCGCTCACCAAATCTGATATCGAAAGCATCCGCGGCGTTAACTGCGATTATTCTATTCAGAAATTACTGGAAAAGGAACTGATCATCATCAGCGGCAGGAATGAAGAGCTCCCGGGCAAGCCGCTTATCTATAATACCTCAAGAACCTTCATGGATTATTTCGGTATTAATTCGCCGGATGATCTTCCAAAGCTGAAAGAGATTTTTGAAGAAGCTATGGTAAGTCCTACGATGATGAGCCAGCCTGCCGAATCACTTTTGAAGGAACCGGTTTCTGCGTCAGAAGAAGAGACTGAAATCGCAGCGCTGGTGGTTACAGAGAATGGCGAGCTGCTGGAAGACACTGATCTCATTGCTCATCAGGAAGCGCCGGATAAAGCAGCCGAAGATGAACCAGTGGAAAGCGAAGACGCGGGAGACGGGCATAACGATGAGGAACAACCGCAACCAGGCGATGAGCAAACCGATTCCGGCGAAGACGATCCTGAAAAGGATAATCTGGACGATGAGACAAAGGGCTGAGGCTTTTAATATATACGCAATCTATCTATGGTACAACAATTGTCGAATGAATTCCTGGTTCAACTGGGAAAGCAATATGGCGCCCCGCTGTATGTATATCATGCAGAGAAGATAAAAGAGCAGTACAATAAACTTCAAACGGCTTTCGCCGATGTAGACGCCAGGTTTTTCTATGCCTGCAAAGCCCTGACCAATATCAATGTTTTACGTTATGTGCAAAGTATCGGCTGTAATATAGACTGCAGTTCTGTTAACGAGGTGTTACTGGCTATCAAAGCCGGATTCAGCCCGCAACAGATACTCTATACTTCCAATAATATTGGTTTCGATGAACTCGAAGCCGTTGCGGCACATAGCGTCAATATCAATATAGACAGCCTTTCCAACCTGAGGAAGTTCGGTGAGAAATTCGGTTCCTCGTATCCGGTAGGCGTGAGGCTGCGCCCCAATATCATGGCTGGGGGCAACCTTAAAATATCCACAGGGCATGATGGCAGTAAATTTGGCATTCCCCTGGAGCAGGTAAATGAAGCGCTGGATATTGTCCGCGATACTAAAATATGGATCCGGGGTCTGCACATTCATACCGGCAGCGATATAAAAGATGTGGATGTGTTTGTTAAAGGCGTGGAGATATTATTTGGGTTGTCGGAACATTTTCCAAAGCTCGAGTTCCTGGATCTTGGCGGCGGTTTTAAAGTGGCTTATAAATCCGGCGATGCGCAAACAGATATTAACCTGCTGGCCGATAAATTGGGCGATGCCCTCTCGGCTTTCGAGAACCGGATCAACCGCAAGATCCAGTTATGGTTTGAGCCGGGTAAATTCCTGGTCAGCGAAGCCGGTCATTTTATTGCCAGCGTAAATGTGATCAAGGAAACGCCTACTGTTATTTTTGCCGGATTGAATACGGGCCTAAACCATCTTATCCGTCCTATGTTCTATAATGCCTGGCATACCATTGAGAATATATCTCATCCTGCAGGGCCGGTAAAAAAGTATACGGTGGTGGGTAATATCTGCGAGACAGATACTTTTGCTACTGACCGTGATGTAAACGAGATTCGTGAAGGCGATTACCTTGTTTTCCGTAATGCGGGAGCTTATTGTTTTGAGATGTCGTCTAATTATAATTCAAGATATAAACCTGCCGAACTGCTGGTAGAGAATGGTAAAGCGCGGCTGATCCGTAAAGCCGATGTTTTCGACGACCTGCTGAGGAACCAGGTATTGACGGAAGAAACAGCCTGATAAAAAT
>JBDTVL010000238.1:0-4979 GCA_040007215.1 Flavitalea sp. | reverse complement strand
CCAGCGATGCTTCAAATCCAAAATCTCCCCCGGTAAGTAAAGGATTGCCACTTGTTTCCATGATGAAAATGCTGTTCATAGGAAGACCGCTTACCCTGAAACCCACGATCGGTCCCTGAAATAAATTCCAGCTAAAATGCCATAGTATCGGGAACCAAAGGCTACGGGTATATAAATAACTGATTCCGGTAAGTAACCCTGCCAGTAATACATTCAACAGGGCTATTGGCTGAACGCCGGGATTATCCGCATGTATAACGGCAAAGAGAATGGCGCTTACTATCAGGGCCAGCCATTGATTCATGGAGTCCATGAGGTTATTGAGAATATATCCCCTGAATACCAGTTCCTCGGCTACCGCCACCATAAACAGCAAAACGATACTGATCAGCAGGTCTTCCAGGCTCACATTTATATCTGACCATTCTGCCGACCTGGCAAAATACAGGATCAGCGCTCCGGCGCCGATAAGGAATATGCCCAGTAAAAAACCGATGGTTCCGGAGGGATGAAATGAAGAAAAAGAGAAAGGGAGATAATTGATTTTTCGGCGGTCAATAAAAATAGTGAAGAACCACACGCAGGCCACGGCAAAAATAAAAGAAGCCGTCAGCCATATCTGTGTGGAAATATTATGGAAAGCGCCTTCACTGGCGTTCTTTGGATTAGCGCCAGAGGGTAAAAACAATTCCATCGCTACGGCGGCGGCTACCGTTAACCCAACATATACGATCAGTAAAAGGATAGCGCGGATCCATCCGTAAGGTATCAGGGGAGACTTGTTTCCGGGTAATGCCATAGAATTTTTATCTTGCTCAAAAATAGGCAATACATGTTTGATGATTACAAATACACGGTAACTGAACGGTTTTTACGTTATGTGAAGATAGATACGCAAAGCGATCCTTCCTCCTCCGATCAACCCTCTACCTCAAAGCAAAAAACCCTGGGCGCTCTGCTGGCCGATGAACTCAGTCAACTGGGTATCCTCGATGCGCATCTTGACGAATATGGCTATGTTTATGCCACACTGCCCTCCACGACAACCAGGCCCACGCCGGTAATCTGTTTTTGCGCACATATGGATACCTCGCCCGATTGCAGCGGCGAAAGCGTTAAACCAATCATTCATGAGCGATTCGATGGCAGCGATATTATTTTGCCCGACGATAATGCACAGGTGATCTCTATAACGACGCATCCCTATCTGCAGCAAAAGATCGGCGATGATATCATAACCGCTTCCGGAACTACTTTGCTTGGCGCCGATGATAAAGCCGGGATAGCCGTGATCATGGATATGGTTCAGTACCTGACTTCCCACCCCGAAATAAAGCATGGCGTTATTAAAATATTATTCACGCCAGATGAAGAGATCGGCAGGGGCGTTGATAAAGCAGATATACAGAAACTGTGCGCCGATTTCGGGTATACGCTCGATGGCGGCGAACTCGGTTCTTATGAAGATGAAACTTTTTCGGCCGACGGCGTTACTATTGAAATATCCGGCATAAGCGCTCATCCCGGCTATGCAAAAGATAAACTGGTGAATGCTATTAAAGTAGCCTGCCGGCTTGTAGAACTGTTGCCCAACGATGCTTATTCACCTGAAACCACTTCCGGTCGCGAAGGTTTTATTCATCCGGTACGGATCAGCGGCAGCGCTGAAAAAGCGACTTTAACTTTTATCATCAGGGATTTCCATACCTATAAACTGAAACAATACGAAGCTTTCCTTGATGATAAATTGCAGGAAGCGTTGTTGGCCTATCCCGGCGCTACGGGTAGTTTAAATATACAGGAGCAGTACAGGAACATGAAGGAGATCATCGATCTTCATCCGGATATTTCCGCTTATGCCCACGAAGCCATAAAGCGTTCGGGCATCAACGTTATTGCCATGAGCGCCAGGGGCGGCACTGATGGATCGAGGTTATCATTTATGGGTTTGCCCTGCCCGAATCTTTTTACCGGCGAAATGGCTTTTCATGGTAAACACGAATATGTAAGTATCCAGGATATGCAGAAAAGCGTGCAGACTATTGTTCACCTGGCCATGATCTGGGAAGAAAAAAGCTGATCTATTTTACGATATCGGCAATGATGCGGATGGCATGATCTCTTGAATTTTCAATGAACCATACATGCGTATTCATGCCTCCGCAAACTACGCCTGCGAGGTAAATATGAGGGAGGTTCGATTCCATGGTTTCCGGGTTATAGGTTGGCTGCAATAAGGCATCGTCCGATAATGCAATGCCTGTTTGCCGGAGAAAAGAAAAATCGGGCTGGTAACCGGTCATAGCGATCACGTAATCATTCTCTATAATTATTTTTCCATCGGAGCTGGTGATCTCCGCTTCATTTTCGGTTATACGGGTGAGTTGGGCATTGAAATATGCTTTTATGCTTCCTTCCTTTATCCTGTTTTCAATATCGGGCTTTACCCAGTATTTAACGCGATCGCCAATGGATGATCCCCGGGTGACCAGCGTAACCTCGGCGCCTTTTCGGAAAGTTTCCAGGGCGGCATCAACCGCCGAATTAGCGGCGCCTACCACAATCACTTTATGCATGGCATAAAAATGGGGCTCCTTGTAATAGTGCGTAACTTTTTTAAGATCTTCTCCGGGAATATTCATCAGCACAGGAATGTCATAAAAACCGGTGGCTATAATAATATAATTG
The DNA here is from genome assembly GCA_040007215.1 of Flavitalea sp. Lineage (GTDB taxonomy): Bacteria > Bacteroidota > Bacteroidia > Chitinophagales > Chitinophagaceae > Flavitalea. The sequence continues at coordinate 2,291 of JBDTVL010000238.1, read as the reverse complement.
CAGGTATAGCGGTTACGCGGGGTAGTTACTTCATAGCTTAAGCCATGTTCATCGCCGGTTAAGCGTTTTACCTGCGTTACTTTTTCGTCAAGTTTTATGGGAAGATGGTTAGATACGCAGGCTCTGCGATAATATTCCAGCGCTTCGGGTCTTGTTGGTTTGATATTATTGGAAACAAAAGGAATTCCGCCGATCTCCAGTTTTTCTGATGTGGAGAAAAAGGTCATGTTCGATGGGTAATTATAGAGGGAATTAACCAGGCATCCTTTTTCCAGTATGATAAAACTAAGTCCTTTATTTTTCGCTTCCAGTCCGCATGCCAGTCCGATTGGTCCTGCCCCGATGATGACCAGGTTGTAATGATTTGTCATATTCATATTGAAAAACCGAAGGTAACCGATTCGCCGGTTATAAGGAGCGCGCAGCGACTAATAAAAAAATAGTACATTCATCCTGAATATAAACCCTGATACTATGTCTTTTTTGATTGATTACTGGTGGCTTATCCTTCTCTTACTGATTATTTTTGCTGGTTTGAAAACCATCAACCAGGGAACGATTGGGGTGGTTACGATCTTTGGTAAATACCAGAGAGTTTTATTGCCTGGCCTAAGGCTGATGATCCCTTTCATAGAACAGATATATAAAAAGATCAGCATACAGAATCGTTCCATTGAAATGGAGTTCCAGGCGGTAACCGCCGACCAGGCCAATGTGTATTTTAAGAACATGTTATTGTATTCGGTACAGAATGCTCAGGAAGAGACCATAAAAAAAGTAGCGTTTAAATTTATCAGCGACCGCGAACTGATGCAGGCGCTGACCCGTACTATCGAAGGAACGATAAGGTCGTTCGTGGCCACTAAAAGGCAGGCGGAAATACTCGCGCTGAGAAGAGAGATCGTTGAATATGTAAAAGAGCAGATCGATTCGCTGCTGGAAGAATGGGGTTATCACCTGCTGGATCTGCAGATCAATGATATCACTTTCGATAAAGCCATCATTGAATCGATGAGCCGTGTGGTAGCGAGTAATAACCTTAAAGCTGCTGCTGAGAATGAAGGCCAGGCATTGCTGATCACCAAAACAAAAGCCGCTGAAGCGGAAGGAAATGCCATCAAGATCGCTGCCGAAGCAGAAAGAGAAGCTGCCCGTTTACGTGGGCAGGGCGTTGCGCTATTCCGGCAGGAAGTAGCCAAGGGTATGACTGAAGCCGCCGAACAGATGAAGCAGGCTAATCTCGATACCAATGTGATCTTATTCAGCATGTGGACCGAAGCCATCAAGAATTTTGCAGAATATGGTAAGGGAAATGTGATATTCCTCGATGGAAGTCCTGATGGAATGGAACATACCATGAAACAGATACAGGCGTTGATGGTAAAACCAAGCGGCATCACCCATTAGGCGATCAGAAAATAAGTTCCTGGTTTTTGTGATGGTCATTTTCCGGAAGCCGGTTACGGTTACGGATATAGAAAATAGCGGCTATGGTAAGTGAAAGAATGAACAATACTATCATCAGGTCGCGAAAATTGTTGAGCGCATAATTAACAGGCGTATGAAACCAGGTCCATTCGCCGGCGAAAGCCTGTTGCGTATCGTTTCTTTTTACGAAGCCAGGATCGGGCGTTTTCATGATCTCCTCAAAATATCCAGGGTTGCGAAACCTGCTGTATAAAAAGCCATGAAAGCTGACCAGTATTGCTGCTATGATACTGGAAATAATGCCGGTTACATTAAGAGACATCCATTTAACCGCAGAAGTTTTACAATAATAATTAAGCGAATACCACAGTGTGGCAACAATACTTCCGAAGAACAGGGTTAGAAATAAAAGGTTTGCGGTAAAGGTATCCGGAAGGAATCTGCGCAGGTAAGTGCCGCCTATTAAGATGGCAGATATAAATATTCCGGTAAAAAATCCTGTTTTAACGGCATTTCTCATGGAAAATAATTAATACGGTTTATTTAAATATAAGGAAATAACAGGTCAATTGGCAAAGTTTTAAGAAATTTTCTTCGGGGTCAAATCGTTTTAGGCACACATTTGTTTACATTTACAACTATAATAAAATTATATTGATGAACTGGTTCTTTCTTCAGATCGATAGCGTTTCCCGCCTTGCACAGGCAGCGACAACTGTTCAGCCGGAACAAAAAGTAAGCCTTATAGACCTGTTGTCTAAAGGAGGCGTACTGATGATCCCGCTGGCCATACTCCTGGTAGTGGCGATTTTTGTGTTTATAGAAAGACTGATCTATATCCGGAAAGCGTCGAGACTGGAGGA
>JBDTVL010000237.1:0-4991 GCA_040007215.1 Flavitalea sp. | reverse complement strand
GCGATATCAGCATATCCACAAAATTTATCCATATCATTACGCAGAATGTTAAAGAGAAAGAAGAACGTTTGCTGAATCTCGCATATAGTTCCCTAAGAAAGCGGGTGGCCAAAGCTCTTGTGGATATTGTGGCTAAATTCAATGCGAATGAAGAAATAGCGCCTATTGAAATTTCAAGAGAAGATATTGCGCAATATGTAGGAACCGCCACTGAATCGCTGATCCGCACTTTGAGCGATTTTAAGGCCGAGAAGCATATCGATATTAAAAGCGGGAAGATTATCGTCAATAACATTGCAAAGCTGAAAAAGCTGCTGTACTAGGGTAAGCGTAAAGCTTTAAGTTATTATTGACTTGCTGAGTATAATTCATCATATTTGATGAATTTCGCTTAAATTATCACCAAATTCTTGTTATGGATAAATCTCTTTCACGCAGGCATATACTTAAAACAGGCGTTCTTGCTGCTATAGGCGCTTCAATCGCCTCCGGTGTTTCAGCACAAATAATCAACCCTCTCGCCATTAATACTGAACCTGATACAGATGCCTGGAAAGGACTAAAAATGGGAATAGCTTCCTACACTTTCCGGAAACTGAGCGTGGAAAAAACGATTAAAGCCATGCAGCGCCTGGATCTTAAATATGTTTCCATAAAGGATTATCATTTACCGTTGACCAGTTCCACGGAAGAACGTAAAGCCGTTGTTCAGCAATTTAAAGATGCAGGTATTACGCCATTAAGTTGTGGCAATATTACCATGAAAAATGAAGAGGCCGATATCCGCCATGCTTTTGAATATGCCCGGGATTGCGGCATTCCCACCATTGTATGCAGCCCTGACCCCGACTCAATGCCTATCCTTGACAGGATGGTCAAAGAATTTGATATTAAACTCGCAATTCATAATCATGGACCGGAAGATAAACGTTTCCCTTCGCCTCATGAAGTATACCAGGCTGCAAAGGGTTATGATTCCAGGATCGGTTTATGTATTGATGTTGGTCATACGGCCCGTGCAAAAGCGGATCCTGCTGAATGTATACTGAAATACAAGGATCGATTATATGACCTGCATTTAAAAGATATTGAAAGCCTGGCCCCTGATGCCGCTACCGTTGCCGGCGGAAGAGGCGTTCTTGACCTGTATGCCATACTACATGCCTTACTGAAGATCAAATATGCTCACCAGATCAGCATTGAATATGAGAGTAACCCTGAAGATCCTTATGCCGATGTAGCCGAAACCGTTGGTTATGCAAAAGGACTGCTGCTGGGCATGACAAGGGGCCGGAGAAAATAATGGCTGGCGAACATATGCATTTACCTGGCTTCCATTGTCCGGAAGGTCAGGTTGATCCTTGCTTTATTTATTTTCTTTGACTTAGGTAAAGAATGCAGCCAGTTCGTCTGAGTGGTTTCTTTCATGACCAGTAAACTGCCGTTTTCCAGGATGATGGAAAAGGACTCCTTTGATTTTTTGTGCCGGAAAGAAAATTTTCTTTCCGCGCCAAAACTAAAGGAGGCAATAGCCGAATTTTTTCCCAGCGTTTTCTCATCATCGCTATGCCAGGACATTCCTTCGTCGCCATTATGATATAAATTCAGCAGGCAGGAGTTAAATGTGGAGCAGGTAATATTCTGCACCATCTCCTTTAATGCTAAAAGTTCTTTGGTCCAGCCCAGCGCCAGTTTGGTCATGTTGGAATAATTATACAGGAAGCCGGCATCTCCATACCAGGCCACTTTTCTTTTGGTGACAAAATGTTTTCCGAAGATTATGGCTTCGTCATTTTTCCACTCAATGGTTTGCATCAGTATATCAAAATATTCAGTCGCTTTTTTATGCGGCAATACTTTTCCATAATAGTTGGCTACACCGTCATTGGATAATATATTAACGACCGTTTCGTTGTTGAACAGATCCATATTTGCTTTTTTTATTCATTACTAAAACAATGCCTGCAATAATTAATTTTTATCATCCTGGTTAACTCTTGCCGCTTCCCATGCTATGATGGCGGTTTTTCGAATGCCGCCCCAGTGATAGCCTCCGAATACGCCTGTAGACTGAATAATGCGATGACAGGGAATGAGAAATGCTACGGGATTATCGCCAATGGCGGTTCCAACCGCTCTTGAAGCATTTGGCGATTGTATCTGCCTGGCAATATTTCCATACGTAGTTAGTCGCCCCATAGGGATATTTAACAGCGTTTCCCATACTTTCAGCTGGAAATTCGTTCCTTTCAGATGAAGCTTTATTTGATGCAGTTTATTCCAGTCGTGCGAAAAAGTATGCAGCGCATTTTGTTGCATAAGATCAACCATCTGCGTATACGAGGCATTGGGAAAAGTGGAGACCAGGGCCTCAAGCGATTGTTCTCCTTCATCGGCGAAAGCCATATAACAGATTCCCCTGGGCGTCGAGGCTACCAGTATATTCCCGAATGGACTTTCCGCGAAACTGTAATTGATAAGAAGCCCCTCGCCGCTATTTTTATATTCTCCCGGCGTCATGCCTTCAATATGTATGAACAGGTCGTGTAACCTTCCTGTTCCTGATAAACCTGTTTCGAATGCAGTGTCAAATACACTGGACTGGTGATCCTTCAGCATTTTTTTGGCATACTCTACTGTAGTGTATTGCAGGAATTTCTTTGGACTCACACCTGCCCATTCTGTAAACAGCCGCTGAAAATGAAAAGGACTCAGCGCTACTTTCGCGGCTACTTCTTCCAGCGAAGGCTGATTTTTAAAATTATCTTTTATATACCCGATCGCTTCTGCAATACGGCTATAATTTGTTTCTTCCTGCGCTTTCATTTTTGTCGTTTTGATCATACGAAAGTAAAAGATAGCCCAGGCGCTGTCAACCCGGAACTTGCTAAGTTTCCACATCCCGGCAACTAAGTCTAACAAGGAAAAGAATAAGTAAAGGTATTTACATTTATAGCCCCTGGCGTATGTGTAAATATTTAACTTTGCTGAAAGGCAGTTAATGTATGGAAAAGGTTCGCTTCATAGATCTGTTCTGCGGTATCGGCGGCTTTAGAGTGGCCATGGATGAGTTTTGCCGGGAGAATGACCTGGATCCTGAATGTGTGTTTTCTTCAGATATAGATCCGTTTTGCCGCGATAGCTATGAAAATAATTTTGGTCATCGTCCTGCAGGCGATATTACCAAGGTAAGTCCTTCGGATATTCCTGGTCATGATATTTTATTTGCCGGGTTTCCTTGTCAGCCTTTTAGCATTATCGGCCAGATGAAGGGATTTGAAGATACCCGCGGAACTTTATTTTTTCATATCGCCAATATATTAAAGCATAAAAAACCTAAAGCTTTCATCCTCGAAAATGTAAAGCAACTGGCAGGGCATGACGGAGGTAAAACGCTGAAGGTTATTCTAAAAACTTTAACAGATCTGGGGTATAGAACTGTTCAGCATGCAGTATTGAATGCGCTCGATTATGGACTGCCACAAAAGAGAGAGCGTATTATTATTGTTGGTCATCTTGAACCCATTAATTTTTCTTATCCTGCGCCGGCAAGGCCTTTTAAGCCCTTGTCGAAGATCCTGGAAAGGAAGATCGATGCTAAACATTTTGCTTCCGACTATATTAAAGAGCGTAGAAACAATGCGCATACTTCTTCATATAAACCAGCCATCTGGCATGAGAATAAATCGGGAAATATTTGTTCTTATCCTTACTCCTGCGCATTAAGGGCGGGCGCATCGTATAGTTACCTGCTTGTTAATGGCGAACGAAGGTTAACGCCCCGTGAAATGTTCAGGCTACAGGGTTTTCCCGATCATTACCAGATCATCACCAATGATACTCAGGCACGTAAACAGGCGGGCAATGCCGTGGCAGTGAATGTTGTTAAGGCGGTTATTGCAAAGCTACTGCCGTATGTTGCCGTTAGCCTGAATATGGAATCTGTAAAGGAATATGGTGTTACAGGAATAAAAAGCAGCTAAGAATCTTACTATGCTGCGTTGGAGGAGTAGTGTTTAATATTATCCAGGTAAAGATCAACTACGATGAAATTCTTTATATTGAGGCGATGAGAGATTATGTGCGCATTCATTTGCAGGATCAGAAGCCGGTGATCACGCATATCAGCATGAAGGCGATCGAAGAAAAAATAAACAGCGGCCAGTTTGTACGCGTGCATAAATCCTATATCATAAATATTCCGCAGATCTCCAGCATTAAAAGAGGCGTATTAATGGTGGGAACGCTCGAAGTTCCTTATAGCGAAAATTATAAGGAACAGCTCCATAAAAAACTTGGCATCATACCCGAATAATATAAATCAGGGCCTACTTCTCCCTTTTACCTTTTGAATGAATATATTTATGGCCCTTAAACATTCATACATGAACCCTATTGTTCAAATTTCTCTTGACCTGACCAACATTGATGAAGCGCTGGAAACCGCGGCTATGGCTATGCGGGCCGGAGTTGACTGGCTGGAAGCCGGCACCCCGCTTATCCTTGCCGAAGGCCTTCATGGCGTAAGAAAACTGCGGGAAGCTTTTCCCGGCGTACCAATTGTAGCTGACCTGAAAACAATGGATGGCGGTTATCTTGAAGCGGAGATGATGGCAAAGGCCGGGGCTACCCATGTGGTAGTCATGGCCAGGGCGCATGCCGAAACCATTACCTGCGTGGTTAATGCAGGCCGCGATTTTGGCGTAAAAGTGATGGGTGATAATTTAGGTTGTGAGGATATGGTAGCCGCTGCAAAATGGCTGGAAGACCTGGGCTGCGATTTTGTTATTCATCATATCGGTTACGACGAACGCCGCGGTATAGCCGCAAAAGGCAAACGCATGCCCAGCCCGCTCGATCAGCTTCGCGAAGTGGTAAAAGCTGTCAATATTCCTGTTCAGGCGGTAGGAGGGCTTACCCTGGAGCAGGCAATTCAATGCCCTGAATATGGCGCGCCCCTGGTAGTTCTTGGCGCCCCGCTGACTATTGAT
>JBDTVL010000236.1:0-4995 GCA_040007215.1 Flavitalea sp. | reverse complement strand
CCCCTATCAGCAATACACCGGTCTGGCCCAACGCCTTCACAACCGGTCCGGCAAAGAACCGGCCTACTGCCATCAATCCCGTTACCAATGCCAGGATCAGCATAGGGCTGGCGCCACTTTTACTCATGATCAGTCCCACCCATTGCTGCGGACCGAATTCCGATATGGCGGTAATTGACATACATATAAAGAGAAAAATATATGTTGGCGATAGCATTGCTTTTAAGTTTTCTCCCAGTGACATAGCGCTCTGCAACTGTGAGGTTGGAAAAGCTTTTCCATAAAACAATATGGCATAAATAATAGTAGGGACCATGGTCACCCACATCTGAGCCTGCCATCCCAAACCACCGTCGGTCATAAATTTGGAAATGAGGCTACCTAACACAATGCCTCCGGGAAACCACATATGGAACCTGTTAAGCATTTTGTTCATTTTCTCCCCTGGAAAAGAATCGGCAATCATTGGATTACAGGCAGCTTCTGTACAGCCATTTCCGAAACCGATAAATAATGTTGAAACAAGCAAGGTGGTATATCCGCCAGCGTAAATGGTAGTCAGGATGCCAATGGTGTGCGCTAAAAAAGCGACCTGCATTATTTTCTTAGGTCCTACTGAATGATAAAAGAGTCCACCCAGTATCATGGAAATGGGAAATCCCAGGAAGAACATCAGATTAATAAACCCTAATTGTCCTGCGGTTAATCCGAATTTGTCGCCCACCTGGGACAAAATCCCGGCTCTTATAGAAAATGTAAAAGCTGTTGTAATCAGCGCAAAGCAACTACCGTTAAATAAAGCATTTTTGTTCACGTTGTTGTTCATTCATATAAGTTTTTGGTCGTATAAAAGAGGAGATCTGTCTGTCCAAACGAATAATTTTCCAAAAGAAATAATGGATCTAACCGCTTGGCTTGAGGCGAAAATAGGTATGCATGGCAATCAATGTTAATTTTAAGATGTAAAGTGATCTAAAGTCAATATTTTTATTGAACAATCATTTTGCTAATTTTACGCTCGCTAAAATTGCAGTCATAAATGTAATTTTTTTATTTTTAAATGGCATTCTTCTTTAAATTATTTCTAATCAGTTTTTCATGAACAGAAAATTACGCATGGGAATGGTCGGAGGGGGCAAAGATGCTTTCATCGGGGCCATTCACAGGATCGCTGCCAATATGGACGGATTAATTGAACTCTCCTGCGGAGCTTTAAGCATTAATCCTGAGATCGCTAAAGATTCAGCTAAATCATTATTCCTTCCGGAAGACAGATCATACCTTAATTATGAGGAGATGATCACCAAAGAAAGTAAACTGGGCGCCGACAAAAGGATGGATTTCGTGACCATCGTAACGCCCAATTTTGCGCATTTTGCGCCGGCTATGATGGCCCTTGATAATGGCTTTCATGTGGTGATCGAAAAGCCGATCGCTTTTACCCTGGATGAAGCTAAACAACTGAGTCAAAAAGTAAAGGAAACAGGGCTGATATTGTGTTTAACACACACTTATTCGGGTTACCCGATGGTGAAACAGGCGAAAGCTATGGTGAAAGACGGCGTTTTCGGAAAGATCCGGAAAGTGTGGGTGGAATATCCCCAGGGATGGCTCAGTAAGCTGAGTGAAAGAGAAGGCAACGCGCAGGCGGCCTGGAGAACAGATCCTAAAAAAAGCGGTAAAAGCGGTTGTATGGGCGATATCGGAACGCATGCCGCTCACCTGGCAGAATATATTACCGGCTTAAAGATCACGCAGCTTTGCGCAGATCTCAATATTATGGTAGAAGGAAGAGCGCTGGATGATGATGGCAATGTATTATTGAAATTTGATAATGGCGCCGCAGGCGTACTGATGGCCTCACAGGTAGCCGCAGGTGAAGAAAATTCGCTGAAGATCCGCATATATGGCGAAAAGGGAGGCCTCGAATGGTCCCAGCATGAACCCAATACCTTACTCATAAAATGGCTCGACCAGCCGGCGCAGTTACTTCGGGCAGGCGGAAATTATACCGACAGGCTGTCCAGTTACGCCACCTCTAACTGCCGCACTCCGGGAGGTCATCCGGAAGGTTATCTTGAAGCATTCGGTAATATCTATAAAAATTTTGCGCTTACCTTGTCGGCCCGTATCGATGGAAAACAGCCTACCCCTGAAAACCTCGATTTCCCATCAGTAGAAGATGGTATTCGCGGTATGGCTTTTATAGATAATGTGGTGGAATCGTCGAAATCATCTGAAAAATGGACCAAATATATCGTGTGATCCCTGCCTTGCTCGTCTTTGAAGCATGGTAACTTCGATAATGTTATCTGAAAATAAATACAGTGATTGATTTATGAAAACAATAAAAGGACCGGGAATTTTTTTAGCGCAGTTCCTTGGCGATAAGCAGCCTTTCAATAACCTGCAGGATATCTGCAAATGGGCCAAAGATCTTGGCTTCGTCGGCGTACAGATTCCTACATGGGACAGCAGGTGTATCGATCTGCAAAAAGCAGCCGAAAGCAAGACCTATGCCGATGAACTGAAAGGACAGATCAATGAAATCGGCCTCGAGATCACCGAACTATCCACGCATTTACAGGGTCAGCTGGTAGCCGTGAATCCTGCCTACGATCAGCAGTTTGATGGTTTTGCGCCGGAAAAATACCGCAATAATCCAAAGGAAAGAACAGCCTGGGCTATCCAGCAATTGAAATATGCAGCTAAAGCCTCGAAAAACCTGGGACTTACTGCCCACGGCACTTTCAGCGGCGCTTTATTATGGCCTACCGTATATCCCTGGCCGCAAAGACCAACAGGTTTAGTGGAAACAGGATTCGGCGAACTGGCTAAAAGATGGTTGCCTATATTAAATGAGTTTGATGAAAATGGCGTGGACCTTTGTTATGAAGTGCATCCCGGAGAAGATATTCATGATGGCGCTTCGTACGAACTCTTTTTAGAAGCCGTTGGAAACCATTCAAGAGCCTGCCTGCTATACGATCCCAGTCATTTCGTATTACAGTGTCTCGATTATCTTGCTTATATAGATCATTATCATGAACGCATACGCATGTTCCATGTAAAAGACGCCGAGTTCAATCCTACTGGTAAACAGGGCGTTTACGGAGGATACCAGAGCTGGGTTAACCGCGCTGGTCGTTTTCGCTCGCTGGGAGATGGACAAGTCAATTTTAAATCAATTTTCAGCAAGCTTACCGCATACGATTATGCAGGATGGGCGGTGCTGGAATGGGAATGCGCTATAAAACATCCGGAAGACGGCGCTAAAGAAGGCGCTCCTTTTATCAAGGATCATATTATACGCGTAACCGAAAGAGCTTTCGATGACTTTGCAGGAACCGGAAGCGATGAAGCTTTTAACCGGTCGTTGCTGGGACTGAAATAGCGTATGTCATTCAGATGGATGCTATTAAACAATTTTAAATCTTAAAACGGATATATATCATGAAAAAATTATTTATTATTTTATCGCTTAGCGGCGCCATCGTAGCCTGTAATTCCTCCGGAGATAAAAGTCCGGAAGCCGCGCCCGTACCGGCAAAGGATACAGTTGCCGCAGTAGCTCCCGTTGTCGATGACAAAGGCCTTGAACTGATCGGAAGCAATGACTGTACTACCTGTCATTCGCTGGATAAAAAGATGATTGGACCCGCCTATATTGACGTATCTAAAAAGTATGAACCCACTGAGGAAAATATCACCATGCTGATCAGCAAAGTGAAAAAAGGCGGACAGGGCGTATGGGGAAGTATTCCCATGACTCCTCATCCTGACCTGGCAGAAGCCGACTCAAGAACGATGATCAAATATATTCTGTCATTAAAAAATATCCACTAATATGCGATTACTCATGCCTGTTATTTTAGGTCTCCTGGCCGCTTGCGGCTCGGAACCAGGATCAGATAAAAATTCAAAAAGCGATACAGCTATGACAACCGATACCTCAGCAGTTGTTGCAGCCGTGAAAGAAATGCCGAACACCCTTACCGATGCCGAAAAAAGCGATGGCTGGGAATTGTTATATGATGGTTCTACCCTGGCCCACTGGCATAGCTACAACAAGAAATCCGACGCTTCAGCCTGGAAAACAGATGGCGGCGCCATCTATCTTGATTCAAATAATAAGAAAAATGGCAAGCCTTTTGGAAGACATGATATTACTACCGATGAAGAGTTCACGAATTTCGATTTCAAGATCGAATGGAAAATAAGCGAGGGAGGCAATAGCGGAACTATTTTTTACGTAAAAGAAGATCCTAAGTTTGAAGAAACTTATTATACCGGTCCTGAAATGCAGGTGCTGGATAATGATGGTCATCCCGATGGCAAGATCATTAAACATCGCGCAGGCGATTTATATGATCTGATTACCTCCTCACCGGAAACCGTTAAGCCAGTTGGCGAATGGAACCAGGCCGAGATCATCTCCAACAATGGTTCTCTTGAATTCAAGCTCAATGGCGTAACCGTTCTTACCACAACCATGTGGGACGACAACTGGAAGAAGATGATAGCAGGAAGTAAATTCCATGAATGGAAATCATTCGGAACTTTTAAAACCGGCCGTTTTGCGCTCCAGGATCATGGCAATCCCGTATGGTACCGGAATATCAAGATCAAAAAATTGTAACCTTATTATAATAAAAAAAGAGGCTGTCTCAATAGTATGAGACAGCCTCTTTTTCTATTATAAGATCTGATAGCTTGTTTATTTATAAATCGACTAAATAAAAGGATGCTCCTGGTTATGACTTTCCTATTGTTTTTGCAGCATGGTTAAACATTTCGTCAATCAGATCTTCGGTAGTTCATAACCGTTATGGTACTTAGCCATAAAATATTCATTATTGATCTTTTCATCTGTAAACCGTTCGGTATCCTTATTCCAGGTCAGCTTTTGCTGGGTACGGAAAGCGATATTACCCATCTGGCAAACGGTGGCAATATGCGCGCCGGTTTGTATGGGACAATTAAGCGTTTCCGCTT
>JBDTVL010000235.1:0-5001 GCA_040007215.1 Flavitalea sp. | reverse complement strand
GCGCCCTGCAGGGCGATAATATAGTGGATAAATCAGCTAATTTTTCGTGGTATGAAGGCGATTCGCTGTTAGAGATACTGGAAAAAACCGAAGTACAGAATGATATCGATTATACGCACGCGCGTTTTCCTGTTCAGTATGTGATCAGGCCACAGACAGAGGATCTGCACGACTACCGCGGTTATGCCGGTAAGATTGTAAGCGGCGTATATAAAGTGGGCGATACCATCCAGGTTTTGCCGTCTGGTTTAACCACCCGCATCAGCGGTATTGAAATAAACGGCAAAAAAATGCAGGAGGCTTTTGCGCCGCAGAGCGTTATCCTGTTATTGGAAGATGATATAGATATCAGCCGTGGAGATGTGATTGTGAAGGAAGATTCGGCTCCTGCCACAGAACAGGTGATCGAAGCCTTTGTATGCTGGATGGACAGCAAGCCGCTGGTTCCGGGAAATAAATACCTCTTGCAGATCAATAGCCGGGTAGTGAGAAGCGTGATCAAGGAAATAGAATATAAACTGGATGTAAACAGCCTGGAAAAAGAATTAGCGCCAAAACAGGCATCTTTAAACGATGTTATCAAAGCAACAATTAAAACCGCTTCGCCTATTCCTTACGACCAGTACAGCAAGTTAAGAGTGAATGGCGGGGCTATATTGATCGATGAAACCAGTAATGTAACAGTGGGAGCATGTATGATCCAGTAAAACAGGTCATTGTTTTACTGATCGGGTCCGCTCACACTATTCATCTTTCTTAAAAAGTATTTATGGAGACTTCATTTTTAAAGCGCTTATACGAAAGGAATAAAAAATCCTCTTCGTCTTTTCCTGATAAAGAGTCGGCCAGTGATTTTATTGACCAGTTATTCCGTTTTCTTTTCCTTCCGCAGTTGGAGCGTAACCAGGCTTTTACAGACATAAAGAAAGAATACGATTCGCTTAAAAGTTATCTGTCTACCCTGGTATATGATGTGTTGCCTGATGGCGACAAAACACAAACGGTAACAGAAAGCTTTTTTACTCATTTGCCTGAAGTGTATGACCGTCTCCTGAACGATGCCGCTTCTATCGTTAAACATGATCCCGCCGCTAAATCGGTAGAAGAAGTGCTGGTGGCTTATCCCGGATTCTATGCCATAGCGGTTTACCGTTTTTCGCACCAGCTGTATTCGCTCGGCGTGAATATGCTACCACGACTATTCACCGAATATGCCCATGGTAAAACGGGCATTGATATACATCCCGGCGCGAGTATTGGCGAAGGATTTTTTATTGACCATGGAACAGGGATTGTGATTGGCGAAACAGCAGTGATCGGTGATCATGTCAAGATTTACCAGGGCGTTACCATTGGCGCCTTGCTTTCTATCAATGATGATCATAAAGCCAAGCGCCATCCGACAATTGAAGACAATGTGGTCATTTATGCAGGGGCAACCATCCTTGGCGCCATCATTATTGGCCGCGATTCGGTTATCGGAGGAAATGTATGGATCACCAGCAGCATTCCTGCCAGTTCGAAAGTGTACCAGAAAAATGAGATCACCACTATTGACGCCGCAAAAGCAAAAGATAAAATAGACCAGTTCGTTGGCTGATGAAGTATTAACAGCATTACATATGATCAATTATAATCATAAAAGAGGTAAGGTAATATTGGCGGGAGCGGGTCCGGGCGATCCCGAACTGCTCACCATAAAAACTGCTCGTTACCTGCAGCAGGCGGATATTGTGCTTACCGACAGGCTGGTGAGCAATTCGATATTAACAACTTATGTAAGCGCTTCCGCAGAAATTATTTACGTGGGAAAGCAATGTCGTCGCGGCGCTTCCACCCCGCAATCCTCTATCAATGAACTGATGGTATGGCATGCGCTACAAGGCAGGCTGGTTGTGCGTTTAAAAGGAGGAGATGTTTCTATCTTCTCTAATATCCTTGATGAATTAGAGGCGCTGGCAGAAGAGAAAATCCCTTATGAAATAATACCGGGCGTTACGGCTGCGCTGGGCGCCGCCGCCTATGCCGGCATACCGCTTACTGCACGCGGATTATCCACAGCAGTGCGTTTTGTAACCTATTATAAATCGGATGTGGTTACCGACAACTATTGGAAAGAACTTGCAGCCACTAATGATACGCTTGTATTTTATATGTCGGCTGAAACGCTTTCGGGTGTAGTTGAGCATTTGGTGAGTCATGGTATTTCGGAGGAGAAAAAAATGGCTGTGATTGAGCAGGCCACAACGCCTGAGCAACAAGTATTGGTAAGCGAATTGCGGGAGTATGCGAAAAAATACGGCGATAAGCAATATATATCGCCATCTATTGTGATCATTGGAAAAGTAGTGACGCTTCATGAGCAGTTCGGTTGGATAATGAATAATGAATCACCCAAAGAATATTTTAAACCGGTAGAAGCAAAAATAATTGCACCGGAAGGGAAAAAAGCAGAGAGAGCCTGAACTATTTAAGCATTGCAAAAACAGAAACTAACATGTTAACACCCGCCAAATTGAAACTTATCCAGGATATCATCTCCTCTTCCAGCAAGGAAGAGCTGATCTGGTTAAATGGATATTTATCCGGGATCGTATCCGCCACTGCGGCAGAAGAGCCAGAAGCGGCGCCTGCTAAAAGTTCGGTCGGAAAGATCACCATTGCCTATGGAAGCGAAACCGGGAACTCGAAAAGGCTGGCTACCGATTTTGCTTCGAAAGCAAAAAAGAATGGCATCAATGCCAAACTGGTAAGCCTGGAGCAATACCGATTGAATGACCTTTCCAAGGAAGAATATTTCTTTACGGTGATCAGCACGCAGGGAGAAGGAGAGCCGCCGGAATCAGCTAAAAAATTCTACGATCATATTCACCAGAACGGCTTCAAATTGCAGCGAATGAAATTTGGCGTGCTGGCGCTGGGCGATACTTCTTATCCTTTATTCTGCAAAGCCGGCGAAGATGTAGATGCACAGTTGCATAAACTTGGCGGCGAACGCGTTATCTCGCTGGTGAAATGCGACACTGATTACGAAGCGGAAGCAGAAAGCTGGTTCTCCGGCATCCTCCAAAGGCTTAACCAGTCTGAAAACAGCGCGCAGCCAGCATTGGTCCCAGCTATAATAAAAAAGCCATCGGGCAAGAAATTATTTACAGGAGTGGTGATCACCAATGTTAACTTAAACGACAGAGGTTCGAATAAACAAACCCATCATATTGAAATTGCCGCCGAAGGACTCGACTACCAGCCTGGCGATTCAATAGGTATCATTCCGCATAACCCTTTAAGTTATGTAGATGCGCTGTTTTCCATTACCGGCGCTAATCCCGATAAGGTCGTTTCTTTCCGTAATGAACACCATTCCTTATTCGACCTGCTAAAGAATAAATTAAATATTGTTTTCCTGCCTGAAAGAACAGTGAATGAATATTCAAGAATTGTAAAACAGCAGATCCCTCAAACAAAGATCGGCCTGCCCGACCTGCTGAAGATATATCCTGTTAAAGACGCGGAGCAGTTTGAAGAGGTTGTTAATATTCTTGAACCTATAACGCCACGATTATATTCTATCGCTTCTTCACCCGAAGCTCATCCCGGAGAAGTGCACCTTACTGTTGCCAGGGATAATTTCATCATCAATGAAGAGAAGAAATATGGCCTTTGCTCTGACCTGCTGAGCCAGTTAAGCGTAGATTCGGAAATACATTTTTATATCAGCCGCAATTCGCAGTTCAGATTACCGGAACCGGGTAAGGATGTTATTATGATAGGGCCAGGAACCGGCATAGCGCCATTCAGGTCTTTCCTATGGGAAAGAGACGCCACCGGCGCCAACGGAAGAAACTGGCTTTTCTTCGGCGACCAGCATTTTATTTCAGACTTCCTCTACCAGACAGAGATACAGAACTGGGCAGAAACAGGAACGCTTACTTCCGTGAACGTAGCTTTTTCAAGAGATCAGGCCGAGAAAATATATGTTCAGCATAAGATGCTGAAGCATGGAGCGGAATTGTACGAATGGCTGCATAGCGGCGCCTATGTGTACATCTGCGGCGCTAAAGATCCGATGAGCCTTGATGTGGAAAGCGCTATACTGTCCATAATAACACAGCATGGAAAGATGGATGATCAGGAAGCTGTAGCCTACCTCGACCAGTTAAAGGAAGAAGGGCGTTACCTGAAAGATGTATATTAAATGATGACAATTCTAAAATAACCCCCAGCGATATGAGCGATATAAATGAAAATATCAACGATATTAAAAATGAGTCTTCTGTTGAGAAGATCAAAAAAGCCAGCGATGGACTCCGTGGAACCATTAAAGAAAGCCTTGATAAGGAACTGACGGGAGCTATTCTTGAAGATGATCAGTCGGTGATCAAGTTCCATGGAATGTACCAGCAGGATGATCGCGACAGGAGAGAAGAGCGCGCTGAAAAAAAGCTTGACCGCTTATATTCCTTCATGATCAGGCTCCGGCTTCCGGGTGGATTTCTTACCCCGCAGCAATGGATAGCCACGCATGAAATAGCCGGCCAGAATACTACCGGCGTTATTAAGATCACCACCAGGCAAACAGTACAATTGCATGGACTTATAAAATCAAAGATTCGTCCAACTATTCATGCCTTCAGCGAAGCTTTGCTGGATTCCATTGCCACCTGCGGCGATATTAACCGTAATGTGATCTGCACAGCTCATCCTAAACAATCGCCGATCCATGAACAGGTATTTGCCTATGCCGACAAGATCAGCGAGATGCTGATGCCTAAAACAAAAGCTTATTATGAGATATGGCTCGGCGATGAAAAAATAGCTGATAAGAAAGAAGAAGAAGATCCGCTTTACCAGGACCGCTATATGCCCAGGAAGTTTAAGATAGCCATCGTTATTCCTCCGAATAATGATTCGGATGTGCTGACGAATGATATCGGACTTATTGCCATCATTGAAAACAATGAATTGAAGGGTTTTAATATCGCTATCGGCGGAGGTATGTCT
>JBDTVL010000234.1:0-5006 GCA_040007215.1 Flavitalea sp. | reverse complement strand
ATATCGCTTCAAAGCGAAAGCCATCCTGTAGAGTTCAGAAAAATAGAGATCATGAACCTTGAAAAATATTATACCAAATCCAGGAAAAAGAAATAATGCTTAGGCGACAATCTATTTTTGGAAGGCTTCCAATATAGCCTTTCCCCAAAAATGACCCAGTTCTGAAGAACCTTTTTGCGTAGGGTGAAGATAGAAAACGCCCTGGTTTCCTTTCTCCGGCTCCAGCATCTCCTGGTGGTTTTTGAAATAATCAAATGCTTTTGTATCTCCCCGGAATACCTGCCCCGGATGTGTCGACTGATACTCTTCAACGATCTTGTCAAGTACGGGAAAGTAACTCTGCAGCCTTGTTAAACCTTCCTGCAGATATCTGGAACTGTTATAGGTATTAGGACTATACCATGTTGGATGATGCAATACAAATACCGCTTTAGGATGAAGGCTGAACAGCCTGTCGATGATGGCTTTTACATTGGCCTCATAAGACTCGGGAGAAACAGGAGAACCATTCGGCCCTTCAATAGCGCTATCGTTGGTGCCCAAAACCATGGAAAAAACCAGCGTTGCATCTTTTTGATGAGCAAATATCGCAGCTGCTTTTTCTACATTTTTGATCAGTGTATTAGTAGCAGGCAAAAAATCAACCGTTGTAGATCCGCTAACGCCCTGGTTGCTGAAGTTTACCGCCTTAAATTTTTTCTGTTTTCTTATATAGTCAGTGGCCTGTGCAGGAGGGGCCATGGTAGCCGGATTAGGCATTCCCCCGGCTTCAGTAATACTGTTACCGATAAAAACGATATTCAGCTTTTGCTGCGCATGAAGAGCTGTGGTTATAGTTAAGATAGCGCTGAGCATTAGAAACGATTTGATCATGCTGAATTATTTATACTTAAAATTACGGGTAATGAGGATAAGAAATAACCGATTATTTATTTTTAGATGCGGCAAGCGTTTTATTGATAGTATCCAGCAACCCATTGGTTTTGCTATCTATCGAAAGCTCCCAGAACATGATACCGCCAAGTTTAGCGCTGATCATATATTCGGTTTTTAAAGCCATCGAGCGGCTATCGTCATAAGTAACAAACTGTTTCGCGGAAGCATTATAAGCATAAGGCGCTTTTGACCGGTCGTCCCAGTAAAATGAAAAACCTTTGTCTTTTGTAATAAGCTCCGGGAACTGGTTATAAGGCACAAACGACTTGAATTTACCCTGCTGGTAAAGACCATTATCAGCGCTACTAACGTTTTCCCACATACGACCATAAAAAGCTGCGCCTATGATCATTCTTGCCGGATCAACGCCTTTGCCAAGAAGCGCCATTACACAATTATTTGTCGACTCTTTTTGTTTCGGATTAGAGTACAATGCTGTATGATGGCCGGTGGAAGTAGAATAACCATTGATCAGGTCGTAGGTCATGAGGTTGACATAGTCCACGTTTTTCATCACAGCTTTCCAGTCTATCGATTCATCTAAAAATTTCTGAAAGCCGCCAGCGGCAAAAGTAATGACCTGTCTTTTTCCCAGCGTTTTCCTGAGCTGCGCTACCAGCAGCGTGAAATTATTTTTATCGGAAGGCGAATATTTATGCCCGGGATAACCTTCTATAGCAGGGTATTCCCAGTCGAGATCTATGCCATCTACTTTCAGATAATCATTCAGGCTTTTTACTGAAGCGGCAAAAGAAAGTCTTCCGGATTCATCGCTGAACACATCGGAACAATGCTCGCAGCCTCCCCATCCGCCTAAGGATACCATTACTTTCAGCGAAGGGTTTTTACTTTTAAGTCCTACCATTTTTTCGATCAGCGCAGAATCGGCTGCCGAAGCGATCCTGAGGCGTTTGCCTTCGAGATGGCCAAAGCAATAGATGATATGCGTGATCTTTACCGGATCAATATCATCAAGCTGTTCCGCACTTCCTGAGAAATAAGCGATCACCGCTTTTTTCTGCGCCAACACGGGTTCCGTGAAAATAATATTGATCAGGCAGAAGCTGATCATGAACAGGGTTATTTTGCTTTTCATCTGATTATTTTCTGTTCAAGTATAATTTGGCGCTTCAGCAATTTCTTTACTGTACAATTATTTTCTGCGTGATATTCTTTCCATTGTCATTAGCTACCTTCCAGACATACGCGCCCGATGTGAGATTAATTTCCTTATTTGTAGATCCCGGCGTTAGCGCCACCAGTTCATTCTTTAGTTCATTCCCCAAAATAGAATAGATATGAACCCGGCATACTGTTTCCACTGGAGAAGATATCTGCAATACCAGCCGCTGGTTACCCGACGATAAGGTTTTTGCATTGAACTCTTTTCCGCCATTGTAAGAAACGGTCTTCATTCCGATATATTTACGCTGGCCATCGACATCCACCTGCGACAAACGATAATAGTTAATCCCGGTAAAGGGATGCTCATCAACAAAGGAATAGTTATTTTCTTTTTCCGAATTCAATGAGCCATTTATTTTCCCGATCAGGATAAAGTCCTGTCCATTGGCAGATCTTTCCACCGTAAAATATTTATTGTTCACCTCCGATGCCGAAGTCCAACTGAGGATCGCTTTATCATTTGCCATTCTCACGTTGTAATTGAGCAGACTTACCGGTAATGCCGATGATGCGGTAACTGTAAATGCATCGGTAAGACAGGTCAAAGGATCGGTAACGCTGTATTGCGTGGTTCCTGCAGTTGAGGGGGTAATAATGATAGAACGGGTGGACGCCGTTGTATTCCAGTGATAGTCGCCGGGCCAGGATGCCCTGAGGGTAACGGGCATGCCTACCGTAACATTATTATCAGAAGCCTGGTTTACATCTTTCATGATCGTGAATTTATCGGCAATCACGCCATCTATCCGGATAAATTTTGCATCCAGCCTGTTATCATCCACTTCGAAATAGAACATACCTCCATCGTCCTGCGAGAAAGGAAATGCATTATGAGGATAACCCGACTGAACGCTGCCATCGGCGCCGGAACTTCCTGCAACTACGTAAACTGTACCATGCCTGATCTTCCCGGAGGCATACGTATAGGGACAGGAAGCTGCGTCGGAATAATTACCGCTGGAAGCGCTGGCTGCATGTGCGTTTATATTAAAATCACTTTCATTAAGCGAGGGATCGCCGGGATTGGTTTTATAATATCCATTCAGGAGATAGGATCTTTCATAATCATGACTATGGCCGCAAATGACGAGGTCAACGCCATTCCTTTCCAGGATACGGATAAAATTTTCCCTTATACTGACCAGGTCTTCTTCTGTATCGGAATCATGGCTGCCTTTGGTATAGGGAGGATGATGCCAGTAAGCGATGGTCCATTTTTTTGAATTCGCGGCAAGATCATTTTTTACCCAGGTCACCTGCGGGCTTGTAGTATCATATATCCTGGTATGACCGGTTTCTTCGCCATAGGCATCCAGGGCCATAAAATGAATATTGCCTATATTATAAGAATAATAGGCTTCCGTTCCTGAAGGCGTTCCGCCTATTTCACCATTAGTGGGCAAATTAAAAATGTCATAGTAAGGAACCAGATGACTGGCCTGGTTAGCGGCATTATTACCATAATCATGATTGCCGGGAACAGGATATAATTTATGATTTTTTAATATTGAAGAGCCATAGGCATTGAAAAACCCAGTTGTATATTGGGCATCAGTACCGGAATTATAGGCATTATCGCCTAAAAGAAGCCAGGCATCAGGCGCTTCAATGGAATTAGCAGTAAGGTAACTACGGTATTGAGCCAGGGTGCGGCTCTGGAAAGAATTGTCGTTTCGGCCGCAATCGCCGAAAGCGGCAAACCTAAGCTTACGGGTGGTAGTATCGGGAGGAAGCGTAGTAAAAAACTGGTCTGGATCGGAAGGCTGCATGGTAGCGCTGGTTCCGATCCTGTAATAATATTTTGTATCAGGATTTAACCCTGTAGCCGTTACAATATGTTCGGTTAATGAGGAACTATTCGAGAAAGTGATCGGATAGGCTCCATAAGAGGTTCCCAACTCAATTTTCGAATTACTGGCAGAGGAAGTTCTCCACCTGATGGAGATCGTCGTTTTACCGCCCATCTGCAGATAAGGGCCGCGGGTAACCTGCGATAATAAAGGCCATGAAAATGCAAGGAGTATAATAAAAAGAAAATGCCTCCGGATTGCTGCGCTGATTGTCATAATTATGCGGGCTCACATAGGCTTTAAGAGAAGGATAAAAATAAGTAAATTTGTATTATCGTACAATTAATTATAGCCTTTGGCCAGCAGAAAAACGGTAATTTTTTTCCTCTTCCTTGTTGTTTCAGCCCTCTCCTGGAAAGCTATCTGCCCCACTGACGCTGATGATCATGAAAAAATAGAACGCCTGTTCAGACTGCAGTTAAAACAACTGCAGAACCAACTGGATCTTTTTAAGATTCAATGCCAGAAAAAGGCAGGAATGACCTCGATTAAGGAGAGTTTTAAAAAAGCAAGGCTCCGGTATAAAAAAGCTGCAGTGTTGCTGGAATATTATTATCCCAATGAACGCAGGTTCATCAATGGGCCCGACCTCGAAAGAGCCGTGGAGGATAACCCCGCAAAGATCATTGCTCCGCATGGATTCCAGGTAATGGAAAGAATTATTTATAACGAAGTTCCGGCAATGGCTTATCCTTTACTGGAAGACGAATTAAGCCGGTTGCAGACTGTACTGGAAGCCATTCAGCGCCAGCCGAACCTTTCCTATAAATTCAAAAAAGAAACCGTCATTGACGCCGTAAAAGCTGCGCTTATTAAACTGGTCGCAAAAGGCATAACCGGATTTGATTCACCGATAGCGCTGTATGCCCTGCCAGAAGCTTCGGCAACGCTCAGTGGAATCCAGGATATCCTTAGCATATTTCAAGCTCCTCCAAAGATGTCAGCGCTGGTCAATGCCGCTATCGTCAATCTTCAGGCGAACAATCATTTTGACAGTTTCGACAGGCTGGGTTTTATTACCCGGTTTGCTGATCC
>JBDTVL010000233.1:0-5017 GCA_040007215.1 Flavitalea sp. | reverse complement strand
GATTGTTTACAGGATCGCTTACAATAGCCTGCATATCCGCGGCCACTTCTTTCTTATCAGAAATACGGAGCAGGAAACGTAGCCGCAATGAATTAGCCAGTTTTCTCCATTTAATAAGCGAAGCGCTTCCTCCTCCATACAAAACATCTCCATTTAATGAAACAGTTGTACTTGGCGACGCCAGTAATTCATTTGCTTTTTTCAGATCAGCAAGAATTCCGGTGTAGATATCTTCCTGTTTGTCGTACACTGGCTGATATATGCCATCCGTTTTTGCCTTGCCTGCCTCCGAATAAGGAACATCTCCATAGGCATCGGTAACAAGAGAAAACATCCAGGATTTCAATACCAATCCAACAGCATAATAAGGATTTGACTGGTCATCGCTTACTTTGGCCAATAAATTCTGAAGATTCCTGTAGTTATTATATACAGTAGCCCAAATATCGTTCCTTTCATTCCAGCCGTAGCGGTCATCATTTACAAACTGGATCTTCGAATGATACTGCACTACTATATTGCCGATCGACCAGGCTTCATTCACCTGCCGGTCCATCATGTTTTTAATAATACCGCTTAATAATAAATCGGGGGTTACATCTGTAGGATTGTTCTTATTGGTATTTGTTTCTTCGAAGTCTTTCTTGCATCCTGTATTGCTTGCTAATATCAATACCATTAATAATATTTGAAACAGTTTCATCTTAATTAGTTTTTATATTAATTATTTATTATAATTTGAAACTGAGGTTTATTCCATAACTACGAGAGGAAGGAAGGCTCATGTATTCTATTCCTGGCATGGCCGTGCCGCCATTGTAGGCCATAGTTTCGGGGTCCACATGCGGCACGTTAGACCAGAGAAAAAGATTTCTTCCCACCAGCGATATGGTTGTGCCGTGGAGAGGAATCTTACCGAACACTTTATCAGGGATAGTATAGCCAACCTGCAGTTCGCGTAATTTCACAAAGGAAGCATCATAGATCACTCCTTCTGCTATACCCCTGCCACCAGTGTAAGCCGAGTGCCACTGACGAGGCTCAAGCTTTGTGGTATTAGGAGTAAATACGCCTGGAGATGTTTCTACAACGCCATCTCCAATAACGCCATTTCCCGGTTTTGATATATCATATCCATCAGCCCTGCCCTCAAGTGTTTCTATCAATATGCCACCTTCGCGGCCTACCGTTTGAGTGAAAGAATATAATTCGCCGCCATGTCGTATATCAAAGAGGAAACTTAAACGGATGCCTTTGTAATTAAAGCTATTTCCAAATCCCATGAGCCAGTCGGGGTTGTAATTACCGAGTTTTACTCTGTCGGTGGTGCCTATTGGACGGCCATTGGCGCCAAACACCTGCTTGCCGGTATTTTCATTCTTGGAATCGTAATAAGGCTTGGTTGGGTCAGTGTTTTGCACCCTGGCATAAGCCACGCCGTACATGCCGCCCATACGCTCTCCTACCCTTGCTTCTATGCTTACTGCTTGTTCACCGGCCATTACATAATTGGTCAGCCCGTCGCTCAGTTCCACCACTGTACTCCTGTTAGCGGAGAAATTGACAAACGCATCCCAGGTAAAATTCTTTTTCTTTATCGCATTAACATTAAGCATGGCTTCCACTCCATAATTCTTTATAAGCCCTGCATTAATTATCCTGGAATTATAACCCGAAGATCCCGACAGTGGAATATTTAATATCTGGTTCTTCGTGCGGCTTTGATAATAGGTAAGATCCAGTCCGATACGGTTATTGAAGAACCGTATGTCCGTGCCGAATTCGTAGGCGGAGCTGATTTCCGGTTTCAGGTTAAGGTTGGCAAGACTGTTTGTTTCGCCATATATCTGCGATGACCCGAACGGATCGCTGCGAAGATAAGTTTGAGTGAATGCGAACGGATCAGTGTCATTACCCACCTGCGCCAGGCTTGCTCTCAGTTTAAGAAAACTGATGGGCTGGGGCAACTTGATCATATCGCTGACGATAGCGCTTAACGCTACGGAAGTATAAAAATACGAATTGACCTCTGTGCCTAATGACTTAAGATTTTCCGGGAGCGTTAATGCGCTGCTCCAGTCGTTACGGCCAGTAACATCGAGGAACAATTTATTTTTGAAAGAGACTCCGGCGGAACCATATAAACTGTTAATACGCTTAGCCGTATTATTCTGTTCAGATACTATGGCGATACGTGAATTATTCAAACTGTAAATACCGGGAATATTGAGCTGCCCTGCAACTTCTTCATCAAATCTTGATATCTGTTGCATCCTGTTGCCGCCCAGGGTTGCGCTGAAATCGAAATCGGAATTGATGGCCTTGTTGGCGGTAAAAAGGAAATCGGTGTTGCGTTCTTCATTGATGATCCCTGTTTCACGGTATTGTCCATAAGGGAACCGTTGCGTGCTGAATGCGCGGCGATACTCGCGAAGTTCATTGCTCCAGTCCGTGGCTGTCCGAAACTGCAGGCTAAGCCATTTGGTAAAATCATACTTAAGAACAACATTACCGATGATCCTGTCGTAATACTGGCTATTTGTGTTTTCGTATACAGAAAGATAGGGATTGTCGTGATAGTTATAATTCCAATTGTATTGCCGCTGATTATCTAGTCCTTTCATCCATAATCTTTCCAAATCTTTTATTCGCACAGATGCTGGCATCCAGCAGTTAAAGAGGAACATAATACTTTCTGTTCCATAACTGATCGAAGGCCTGTTATCGCTGCCGCTCTTGATATAACTTACAAATGCACGTACGGATAATTTATCTGTAAGGTGATATCCTCCTGAAACAGATACCGTATTTCTTTCCAGGTCGGTATTAGGCATGATCCCTTTCTGATTCAGGTTAGTGTAGCTGAGCCTGAAATCACCTTTGTCATTTTGCCCGATCAATGCCACATTATTGGTAAGCGTATTTCCTGTCTGTAAAAAATTCTTAAGGTTATTTTTGTCTGCTTCCCATAATGACGGATTAATGACGCTTCCTGCAGGAGCATTCATATCGCCTCCTGTAAAATCAATGGGCTGACCATCTAAGCTGCGCGGAGAATTAAACTGCGGAAAAAGCTGTCCATTAAATGCAGGTCCCCAGCCTTCATCAGTTCCATCCGACAAGCCGCCGCCGCGACCATCAACAAAAGCGAAGTCGCCGCCGCTGCCATTTCCCTGGCCATATTTCGTTTGGTATTCCGGTAATTTAAGCGCCGATTCAAGCGTGTAATTGCTGTTTACTTCCACTCCGATTCCTTTTTGCTTTACGCCGTTCTTGGTTTTAATAAGAATAACGCCATTAGCGGCTCTGGAACCGTATAGCGCCGCTGCGGCAGGGCCTTTCAATACGCTCATGCTCTCTATGTCATCGGGGTTAATGAAGCTGGCCCCATTTCCAAAATCCACTTCCAGGTTACCTCGGCCAGATCCGCTGGTGATGGCGTTACTTATAGGAACTCCATCGACTACATACAGAGGCTGATTTTTATTAAGGTCTAAGGAACGTTCTCCCCTAATAGAAACCCTGGCAGAACCTCCAACTCCGGAAGGACTTCCTACAACGGTAACACCAGCAACTTTTCCGGCAAGCTGGTTCACTACGTTAGTTTCCCTGGCAACAGTAAGGTCTTCGCCTTTTACTTCCTGTATGGCATACCCCAACTTTTTCTTTTCTCTTCTTATTCCGAGCGCAGTAACTACTACTTCACTCAAAGGGTTTACTGCCGACTTCGCCACAATGGCCAGGTCAGTCTTCTTGTTCACCTTCCATTCTATCCTTTCAATATTTGACGCAGTGATAATTAATGTAGCGTTGTCATCTACATTTCTTAAAGCAAAATTCCCCGATTCATCGCTGGTGGTACCCTGATGGGTTCCCTTGATCATTACGGAAGCCCCCGCAACCGGATCTCCTTTTTCATTAATGATGCTTCCGCGAATGTCTATCGGTGGAGGAAGATCTGTAGCGGTAACCTTTAGCGCGGCATTTAAAGGTTTAATCCAAACTACTTTCCCGGCTGAAGAAAAGGTGAAGGGTTGTCCATGGAAACAAATGTCCAGGACTTCTTCAATGGAAGCTTCTTTGACTTCAATAGACACCGATTTGGCATCTTTGATCAATGTTTCGTTGTAAACGATGGAAACGCCTGTTTGATTGATGACCTCATCGAATACTTTCTGTAAGGTCACATTTTTCAGGGATAAGGTCACTTTTTGTCCGAGACCTTCGGCAGAGACTTGTAAACAAGCTGCAAGGAGTAAAATTCCTGTAAGCTTCATGATTCGTAGCAATTGAATGTTTACAATATCCAACAAATAATGGCGGATGCTACTAAGAGCAATTTTCATACTTTTGTAGTGTTTGGGTTTTTACAATTAATACAGTATACAGCATTGTTATTATTGGGTTGACCTGAACAATATTCCAGGGAGTGTTGAAACCACTTCCTGGTTTTGTTTTAGCTAACCTGTTGTTTATTTAAAGCGAATAAAGTTTGACTTTGCCATTTTCCCATTTATATTTTGCTCCATTAGCCTCCAGTAAAGTCAGTACATCAGATAATTGCAATTTTTTACTAATACCTCCGCCTAATTTCAATTCTGTCAGTTTTTCCTCCGTTTCAACATCTACATTGTACCAACGGCTGAGTTGCCTGGCAATCAGTGCGAGATCGGCATTACGGAATTTGAAAAAGCCAGTCTGCCAGGCAATGACCTGGTTAACATCAATATCTTTTTTGACATGAACAGTATTCATATCGGCTCTCGGCACCTGGGCCTGTTGGCCAGGTTCAAGTATGGCTTTATCAACATGATCAATATTAACGCGAACACTACCTTCTATTAAAGTTGTCTGGATCTGCGATTCATTTGAATAAGCATTCACATTAAAATGAGTGCCGAGAACTTCCACATCCATGGCGCCTGTTTGTACATGAAAGGGCTGCGAAGTTCTTTTAGCTACTTCAAAATAGGCTTCGCCTGTCAGTTCCACCCTTCGTTCCTTTGCGGAGAAACCC
>JBDTVL010000232.1:0-5024 GCA_040007215.1 Flavitalea sp. | reverse complement strand
AACTATCCAACAGTTGCAAACCCGCCTCATCTCGGAAGCGGCAGGAGAATTCATCAGGGGTTTACCTATGGCCATCATCACTTCAGTTTTTGCCTCCATGTTGGTATCGCTGACCGTAGTTCCCTTTATGGCCAGCAAAATTTTAAAGTCCAATCATAATCCCGAAGGAAATATTTTCCTGCGCGGTTTAAAGAGTCTGATCAGCGGCAGTTATAGCAAATTACTTGATCGCGCGCTGAAACGCCCGGTCATTACGCTTTTCATTGCATTCGCTTTATTCAGCGCTTCGCTGGGTTTATTCAAAGTGATTGGCTTTCGTCTCTTCCCCACTTCTGAAAAACCGCAGTTCCTCATTAACGTTAACATGCCTTTACAAAGCAACCTGGAAGCGACAGATAAAATGGCGCGTTATGTAGAATCGTCATTAAAGAAGGAAAAAGAAGTAGAATATTTTACAGCCAATATAGGTAAAGGAAACCCGAGAATTTATTACAATGTGATTCCTGAAAATGAGAAATCCGATTTTGCCCAGTTCTATGTTCAGCTACGTCATGACGTTAGTACCAACGCCAAAAAACGCCTTATAGAAAAACTCCGTGAGCAGTTCCTCATTATAGCAGGCGCAAAAATAGAAGTAAAAGATTTTGAACAGGGTCCTCCGGTAGAAGCTCCCGTTGCCATCCGCATTACCGGCGACAACCTAGATACTTTAAGATCCATTGCAGCCAGAGCGGAACGATTGCTGAAATCCATTCCAGGAGCGTATTATGTGAAGAATGATGTTGATGTTTTAAAATCAGATTTAAAACTGAACATCAATACTCAAAAATCAAGAACGCTTGGCATACAGACTTCAGAAATAGATAAAACAGTTCGCTTGGCTATCGCCGGACAAACAGTGGGTAAATATACCGACGACGATGGCGATGATTATGATATCATTATCAATGCCCCAAAGGGGAAGTTTGCCACCATCAATACCTTTAACAATATCTTCGTCAATAATGCCAGCGGAACGCCTGTGCCCTTAAACCAGGTTTCAAAACTGGAGTTTGAATCTTCACCCACCACCATTAAACATCTGGATAAAAAATGATATGTGACCATCACTTCTTTTACCGAAAAGGCATGCTGGCCCAGCGGCTCACCCAACAATTTCTTACGAAAACCAGCGAGCTTAATCTTCCCGATGGTTACGAGTTGCAATTGGCTGGCGAAGCCGAAAGTGAAAAGGAAACTTTCGGTGGAGGATTCATGACCGTGGTTATCGCCACTGTATTTCTTTTTATTATGGTGCTGATACTGGAGTTTAAAACCTTTAAAAGTACACTGATCGTTTTATCGGTCATTCCTCTCGGTATTATCGGAGGTGTGATGATGTTATGGATCACCGGCAACTCCATGTCATTTGTAGCCATCATCGGCTTTATTGGACTTGCCGGGATAGAAGTAAAAAATTCTATTTTACTGGTCGATTTTACTAATCAGCTTCGAACCGAAGGCAAATCCATTGATGAAGCCATCAGGGAAGCCGGCGAACTAAGATTTCTGCCGATCGTACTGACAAGTCTAACGGCCATCGGTGGACTAACCCCTATAGCGTTAAATAGTAATCCACTGATCTCACCGTTGGCCCTGGTTTTAATTGGCGGCCTGATCACTTCTACCATACTATCGAGAATCGTTACTCCCGTCGTATATAAATTAATACCGCCGAAGATAGAATTGAAGAAAGTGGAAATATAACTGATGCTGTTACCAATCGATCAATGAAACGGATAAGCCAATAGTTGCCTGGGTATGATTATAATCCATCAGCGTTTCTCCGTAACCGTCGCCAATCTGTAATTGGCCTCGAAAATTATTGACGATGGGGAAGATCCAGCTAAACTGAACGCTACCTCTTCCTGGATGGGCAGGCCTCAATCCGCTTGCGGCGATCAGCGATACCTGGTGTTTACCAATATTGTAAACAAAAACACCCTCGCCTCTACCCGTGAAGTCGGCAATCAATGGGTTTTCATCTTCTTCATCAGGAATACGATACCAGCCTCTCAGCATCATATGAAAAGAATTGCGTTCAAAAGCAACATGACCAATGATCCTGTTCCAGCTTCTTGACAAAGGCAATGTTTTTCCATTAGACTGATGATTGAAAGAAATACCAGCCATCCTTGCCGTTAAACCCAGAAAAGAAAACCTGACCGGAAAATTCAGGATCACTTCTGGTTCATAGTTTAATTCCCGAAACGGTCTTGATAACTCGGCATTATAAATCTGCCAATGGGCTTTCTGCGTATAAGCTACCCACAGATCGGCGTGATGATTAAATATTCCCTGGAGAACTTTTGTTTTCAGGCTGAACTGAAATTTCGCTTCATACTTATTATAGTTGACCTTAAAAGGAAGCGTATACGCCGGATTTTCGCTGGTAGGTTTAACATTTGGATTGTCCGACTTTCGTCCTGCAGTAACAAAAACCGGCTTGTAAGGAGTGATGATAAATAATCCTTTTCGGTCAGCAGCATCAAGTTCCCATTTCTGAGAAAGTGTCTGCACTTTTTTCAGGAACAGTGATTCCTTTTTTTGCTGACCATAAACGCTAACCGGGGTCATTACAACTACGGTTAGCAATATCCTGTAAAATAAAAGTAATTCCTTTCTGCATTTAACCAAAAACGGCATAGAGAATATTAAGGCAATTAGGTAAAGTTGTTAAAACAATAGCAAGGTTATTAGTTATTTACTCCTTAGCTCTTCCCGTATGTTTTTTAATTCCTGGTGAACTTCAAGCAGGATTTTATCTGTGCTACTTGGAGCGGCAGGAGCGGCAGGTTCTTTTTCTTTCATTTTATTAGCCGCTTTTACAATCAGGAAAAGAAAGAAGGCAATGATGATAAAAGTTATAGTGGCCTGGATAAACATCCCATATTTCAATTCAGCGTCGCCGACCTTAACGGCTAATGATTTGAAATCAACACCTCCAGTAAGTATTCCAATGATCGGCATTAATATATTATCTACGACAGCGGTAATAATTGCAGCAAATGCCGCTCCTATAATGATACCAACAGCAAGATCCAGTACATTTCCCTTTAACGCAAAAGCTTTAAAATCCTGTAAAATTTTCATAATATTTTTTTTGTAATGAGTAATTGAAAATACCAATACGCTTCCAGTAGAAAGATAGGGTATGAAATAGAATCAGAATACAAATTAATTAAGAAACAGGGGATGATAAAATTTAAATGAATGCCATGCATCCTGCTTTCTCATTATCGCAAAGGCTCAGTTTGTAAAGGAAAAATTATCCTAACATTAAACAGAATGATGAAATTTAAGCCTAGACAGAAATAAAATTAGCGGCGGTCACGCATAAAAGTTATGCCGGCGAACATGCACAGAGCGACAATTATGGGTGGCATTAAATGCGATCTTTTTAACTAACATAATCATATTTTAAGAATTATGCTTGCCCGATAATGGCCAATAACTATCCTATTTCGATATACTACCTACCCTATTTTGTACAATATTGAGCAGATTTGATGTTCATTAATACAAATTTGCATATATTAATAGAATGAAAGCTCATTTTAGACCTATTCCCTCGGTGGAATCAAGCCTGATAAAAGCAGTTGTTCAGGATAATAACAAGGAGTTTGATTATCCCTGGCATTATCATCCGGAATGCGAACTCACTTATATACTCAGTAGCCGGGGGGTTCGTTATGTGGGTAACAGTATTGAGAATTTCCAGGAAGACGACCTGGTGCTGATAGGCTCCAATCTTCCGCATTGCTGGATCAATGTATGCGACAATAAAGAACCTGTAAGCGCTGTTGTAACTTACTTAAAAGAAGATTTCTATAACAATAGCTGGATGCGCAGCTCCGAATTTGAAGCTATTCGTTCGCTGCTTGAATTGTCGAAAAATGGAATAATGTTCGATAAAAGCGTGGCCTTTCAACTGAAAGAAAAATGCCTGATGCTTGCCTCGCTTCCGCCCCTGGAAAAGCTGATCTTATTGATTCAGATCCTTGTGGAATTATCACATACCGACAGGTATCACATCCTGTGCGACCAGGGCTTCACCTACGAACTTAATACTACTAACAACGCCCGCATCAATACTATTTACCAATACATCCAGAAACATTATCACGAGAAGATATATCTCAAAGATATCGCCGCCCAGGTGCATATGAGCGAAGAGTATTTCTCCCGTTATTTCAGCAAGGTGATGAAGAAATCTTTTTTTGAATTCCTGAATGAATATAAAATCAACAGGGCGTGCCGGTTGTTAATTGAAAGCGATAAACAGGTAAGCGAAATTTGCTATAGCTCAGGTTTTGAAAGTATCCCCTTCTTCTACAGGCAGTTTAATAAGTTTAAAAGCTGCCAGCCTAAAACATACCGTCAGAAATACCAGACGGTGAAAATGTAACTTTCACTGATCACGTTCATATTAATAATCGGCTAAAAAATCCTGATATTTTAGTCAGCCTGGTCCATATTGATTATTGCTTTTATTGTTCCGTATCCCGGATCCAGCCAGTTGGCAAATTCATGTTTTACTTCCTGGAAAGCAACCGTATGCGTAATATAGTTAGCAGGATTAAGCAGGCCTTTCTTCATACAGTTCATCACATAATCAAAATCTTCTCTTGTGGCATTACGGCTGCTCATTAATGTGGCTTCTCTTTTATGAAACTCAGGATGTGAAAAACTGATCTCTCCGCGCTGAAGTCCTACCAGCAGATATCTTGCGCCATGAGCCAGGTAATTAAATCCGTTTTTAATAGCGGTTAAACTGCCGGTGGCGTCGGCAACCAATGAAGGCATATCTCCATTAGTTATTTCGCGCAAACGTTGAATCGGATCTTCGGCAGATGGATTGATGGTAAAGGCAATGCCCAGGTTATTCTTACAAAAAGCAAGTCGGCCTTCATTCATATCCATAGCGATCACCTGCGCTCCTGCAATACGTGCAAATTCCATTATGCCCAAACCTATAGGTCCGG
>JBDTVL010000231.1:0-5026 GCA_040007215.1 Flavitalea sp. | reverse complement strand
GGAAATTTCGGGTAAGGTCACCAATGAGCAGGGAGAACCCCTGCAGGGAGTTTCGGTGGTGGTAAAGGGAACAAAAGTAGGTACAAGCACCAACGGTCTCGGAAAGTTTTCGATATCCGTTCCAGAGAATTCATCCAAGATACTGGTATATTCTTTTGTGGGTATGGAGCCTCAGGAAATAGCCATATCAAATAATACTACGCTCACCGTGGTGCTGAAAGCGATCGACGGTCAGGAGCAGGAGATTGTAGTAAGAGGATATGGTACTCAGAAAAAAGTTAATCTTACCGGTTCTGTCGCGTCTATAGGCGGAGATAAGTTAACCAATCGTCCTGTAACGAATATTTCACAGGCCCTCCAGGGACAACTACCGGGTGTGCAGGTCGTAACAGGCAGCGGCCAGCCTGGACGAGAGAACACCAGAATAAAGATAAGGGGATTGGGTACGATGAATAATGCCAATCCTATGATCGTAGTGGATGGGCTCGTTTCGAGCATGGAGGATCTTAATCCAAATGATATAGAAAATGTCAGTGTGCTGAAAGATGCCTCTGCATCTGCCATTTATGGATCGAGAGCCGCTAACGGCGTAATACTGATTACTACAAAGAGAGGCAAATCAGGCAAACCAAAAATCAGCTATAACGGTTATATAGGTCAACAAACGCCTACTACTCTTCCGGATTTCCTTGGTTCTTACGATTATGGATTATTGCTTAATGAAGGCTTAAGGAACGAGGGTCTCCCTGAAAAGTACACTCAAGGCGACCTGGATAAATTCAAATCCGGCACGGATCCAAATTATCCCAATACTGACTGGATGGATCTTCTTTACAAGGGTTCAGGACTGCAGCAGAGCCATAATGTAAGTGTATCAGGAGGAAGCGATGTATCAAGATATCTTCTTTCTCTGGGTTACCTGGATCAGATAGGCGTGATAAAAAACACAAGTTCCGAAAGGTATAATGTGCGTTTCAACCTTGATAGTAAAGTATCGGACCGTTTAAATATCGGAATCACCACCACACTCACCAGGCAAAGAATCATTGAGCCTACCTACGGCGGCGGTATCGGCTTCGTTATTTCCCAATTGGAAAGAACACCTCCAACAGAACTGAATAAATATCCGGATGGAACCTGGGCACGATACCTTGATGGCAACCAGATACAAGCCACGGAAGAAGGCGGGTTAGCCACGAGCATGGTATCACATGGCTATGGAAGTATCTTCGCAGAATTGAATATCCTTAAAGGATTGAAGTTGAGAAGTACTGCCGGTGTAGACTATAATATTATAGACAAAAACGCTCATGTAACAGATGTTACTTTCGGAGACGGCGTATACCAGGGTCCTAATAGTGTAACGGATGATTTAAACAGGACCATGAGGGTCATGCTTCAGTCTTTCCTCACCTACCAGACAAACTTTGGCAGTCATGGAATTAACCTCCTTGCCGGAGCGGAAAGAGAATCCAACAGACTGGATGTAGATAATGCATTCAGGATGAACTTCCCCAGCAACCTGTTGACTGAACTCAACGGGGGATCGGTATCAGGTATGACCAATTCCGGTTACAGCCTCGATAACAAACTGGGTTCTTATTTCGGCCGTGTGAACTATGATTATAAAGGAAAATATTTACTGGAAGGAACCTTGCGTTATGATGGATCATCCAAATTCGCTTCAGATAAACGATGGGGGCTGTTCCCATCTTTTTCTGCAGGATGGAGAATTTCGGAAGAAACCTTTATGAAGAATATTTCTGCCATTTCCAATATGAAGATAAGAGGATCTTATGGATCAGTTGGTAATAATGCAACAGCCGACTACCAGTTCATTCCCCGTATTGCGTTGGGACAGGATTATCCTTTCGCCGGAAACATTACTCCAGGCGCAGCACAGGTCTCTGCTTCCAATGCAAATCTTGAATGGGAAAAAAGCACTTCATTCAATATTGGAGTGGATGCTGGATTCTTTAACGACAGACTGACCTTAACCGCAGATTATTACGACCGCTATACGGATAACATCCTTATTGGATTACCCGTGTCAGCTATTTTTGGATTACCTGCGCCTACAGTCAATGCAGGAGCGCTCAGGAATAAAGGTGTTGAATTACTCCTGGGCTACAGGGGCAATAAAGGAGATTTCGGAT
Organism: Flavitalea sp.; assembly: GCA_040007215.1. Lineage (GTDB taxonomy): Bacteria > Bacteroidota > Bacteroidia > Chitinophagales > Chitinophagaceae > Flavitalea. The sequence continues at coordinate 2,870 of JBDTVL010000231.1, read as the reverse complement.
ATAATGCTTCTGTAAACGTATCCTTCAACAAGAACCGTGTTGAAAAATTCCCTAATCCTTCCATCGGAACAGGAGATTTTGCCCATCAGACCATCAAGAAAGAAGGATATGCATGGGATGCCTTTTTTGGATACCAGGTAGCCGGCATTTACCAGACAGACCAGGAAGTTGCAGATCTTCCTAAAGTTCCCGGTTCTCCTGTTGAAAAAGGCGACCTGATTTTCAAGGATCAGAACAAGGACGGTGTAATTGACGGAAGTGACCGTGTAGTGTTGGGAAGTGAAATTCCAGGTGTATCCTTCGGTATTAATCTGGCATTCACCTATAAGAATTTCGACCTTTCATTATTTGGACAGGGAGCAACAGACTATCATCAAAAAGTAACGCTTCAATACATTGCCCCATTTTTTAACGGCGGCAAAGCGCTGGTAAGAAACCTGGACAGATGGACCCCGGAAACGCCGAACTCGAAATTCCCGCGCACGCACGTTACGCAGCAGTTCAACTACGCCTCTCAATCAGATATCAATATAGTTGACGCTTCTTATGTCCGTCTGAAGAATTTCCAGTTGGGATATACACTGCCAAAAAACCTGACCAGTAAAGCAAAACTGGACAATGTGCGCCTTTTCATCAGTTGCCAGAACCTGTTCACCTTGACAAAATTATATAAAGGGATAGATCCTGAAGCCGCATCAATCTATGATCCGGGATACGATGGAAAATATAATAATGTGAAGGTGGTGACTTTTGGCTTAAATCTTAATTTATAAAAACAGGTTATGAAAACAATATATAAACTTATAGCTGCCTATTTATTCATCCCGGTTTTCCTCACATCCTGTTCAAAAAAATTCCTCGACGTTATTCCAGAGGACCAGTTGTCGGATGCCGTATTCTGGAAAACGGAGAATGATGCAAACCTTGCCTTAACAGGACTCTACAGAGGATGGGAAGATTATCGCCAGGCTGGCTGGATCGACATGATGAGCGATGTTGCCTATTCAAAATTCCCTACGCCTTTGCAGGTAATGGGCAACGGGCAATTGAACGCTACTAACCCCGGACTTTCTTTTTTCACTTTTACTCAGATCAGAAAGTATAATAATTTCCTCGAAAAAGTAGATCCGATCGAAATGGACCAGGCCAAAAAGGATCTTTATAAAGCTGAAGTAAGATTCCTGAGGGCATATAACTATTGGCGAAGAATAGAATCCTATGGAGATTTTCCATTGGTAACGGCAACATTTAATGACGCTGAAGAAGCCAAGATCGGCCGAAATGCAAAATCAGAAATTGTCAGTTTCATTTTGAGCGAGCTGACTGATGTAATACCACAACTTCCCGTTCAGACCATGCGCGAATCCGGCGGGCATGCCACTCGTGGCGCAGCTCTTGCCCTGAAAGCAAGGACCGAATTATACCAGGGAATGTGGGCGGAGGCTATGGCCGATTCCAAAGCCATTATGGACCAGGGTATTTATGAATTGTACCCTAACTACAATGGTCTTTTTGATATCGACAATGAAGAGAGCAATAAGGAATCCATTATGGAAATATTTTATGAAACAAATACCTATACCAACCTGATATGGGTAGACATGACTGCAGGAAATGACGGTGGCGGATATGCTGTTATCGACCCAACAGATAAAATCGTTTCCGCTTATGAAATGTCGAATGGTAAACCGATCACCGATCCTACTTCCGGATATGATGATAACCAGCCTTTCAAAAACCGTGATCCCCGTCTGGATATGACCATCCTGCATGCGGGCACGTTTTATAACGGAAGGTATTTTGATCCCTTTACTCCCGGCGTTGATTTCTGGCAGAATGCAAACTCTTTCAGAGGAGCATATGGTTTTACCAAATTTGCCAAGGTTATCAATCCTGCGCTGGTGGATAACTGCGGAACAAATTTTATGGTATTCCGTCTCGCAGAAACTTTGCTCACTTATGCTGAAGCAGCCATCGAATCTAACCAGATCACCACTGAAATGTACGATGCTATCGATGCGGTGAGAGTAAGAGCAGGTATGCCCGTAGTCGATAGAACCGAATATAACACCCAGGTAAAACTCAGAGAGTTGGTCCGCAGGGAAAGAATGGTGGAATTTCCATACGAAGGTTTACGCTATTACGATATCAAAAGATGGGATATCGGTGCGCAGGTAATCGATGGACCATTATATGGAAGTAAACTGGGTTCTGTCAATCCAACCACAGGGGAGCTTACTTTGACCAGCGAAAAAATTCTATTGGAAAACAGGATATTCCATCCGGAGAGGCATTACCTTCTTCCAATACCACAATCACAATTGGACGTTAATCCTAATCTTAAACAGAACGACGGCTATTAAAAATTAATTATAACCCGAAAACTGATAAATGTACCCGTGTATTACGCACGGGTACATTTTATTTTAAGCAGATGAAAACATTCCTAAGATCGCGAATAACCCAGGCAGCATCAATATTGCTTTTTGTTTCAGTATTTATTTGGTACATGCCTGCATCAAATGATGCAGGCATTTTTCGCTTATGGATGTAAAATTAAATCACTGAATATAACGGGTTGCGGCTATCGTGCTGTATGATTATATTGTTGGTCTTAATCCTTTTTTGTAGGTTTATGGGTTGTTAATTCAACTGAACTTTGGAAAGACACGGACTGTATAATGAGAAAATGCTGCTCCTGCAGATTGCCGAAGGTGATGAAACGGCTTTCCGGCAAGTCCTGTATCATTATTCCCGTCTGCTGGCGCCTTACGTCTTAGGCTTTACCAAATCAAAGGAAAAAACGGAAGAGATCGTTCAGGATGTTTTTTTACAGCTATGGATAAGCAGGGGAATACTTCCTGAAATAA
>JBDTVL010000230.1:0-5045 GCA_040007215.1 Flavitalea sp. | reverse complement strand
AGTAATAAATTATCCTGAGGAAGAATTCCTTTTATAGCAGAGATGATCTTTTTACCAGTAAATTTATTTTTACCGGCCATCTGTAGGGTCTCGGCTACATATGCAGAAGGAATAGCCATTACAATTGCATCGGCTTCAGATAATACATCATTGACATCTGTATGTAAATGCAGCAGGTCTGTGTTGAAGTAAACGGAGCTCAGGTATTTAGGATTGTGATGACGGTTCCGTATATGCGAAATGATCTGTTCATTCCTGATCCACCAATGAATAGGCTGATGGTTGTCCGTTAATATTTTTGCTAACGCCGTAGCCCAGCTTCCGCTTCCAATAATACCAAATTGCATCAATCAATAGTTTCGATGGGAAAATCCTGTTCTCTATTTTTTAACAGCGAACAGTTGTTCCTTCGGAACCACTTTAACCTTCATCCCGTCTTTCAATGTTTTACTGATCACATTATAGGGGGCGGTAACTACTTCCGCGCCTGCTTCCAGTCCGCTGTTTACTTCAATATAGTTGATATCCTGGATACCGGTTTTAACGACGGCCTTTTTGACCAGTCCGCCGGGCTGTATCACAAACACAATTTCATCAAGATCGGCAGCCAGCGCGCTGGCCGTATTTTCCTGGAGGCCCTGCTCCTGTTTATCGTCTTCTTTTTTATCCTTGGCCACATTGTCTGTCCCTGTCTCACGGGTAGTTACAGCATTGATAGATACCGCCAGTACATTAGCCTTGCGTTTGGTCTGAATATCTGCACTGGCGCTCATTCCGGGTCTGAAAGGGAAGCTTTTCGGCCTCCTGTCGGCCAGCAGGTCCTGGTAGGATTCAGGTAATAAACGGATATATACTTTATAATTGGTTACATCGCTGCTGGACACCGCAGAAGACTGGCCTGCCAGTACGCTGCTGCTGGCAATCTGTGTAACCAGCCCCTTGAATTTTCTATTATTATAAGCATCAACTTCCACCAGGGCTGAATCGCCCAGATGCACTTTGGGAATATCATTCTCTCCCACATCTACCCTTACTTCAATCTTACTCATATCTGCGATCCGCATCATTTCTGTTCCTGCCATCATGGAATTGCCCACCACCCTTTCACCTTTTTTCACATTCAGGAGAGATACTACCCCATCCATGGGCGATAGCACTGCGGTTCTGCTCAGATCTTTATTAGCGCGCTGAAGACTTGCCTGGGCGCTGGCAACGCCTGCCTGACCGCCTCTTATGCCCTGCAGGGCGGCATTGTAGTTGGCCTTTGCCGTGAGCAGGGCATTCTGCGCCTGTTCAAATTCCGACGGGGAAATGACCTTTTCATCCAGTAATTGTTTCTGACGATCGAAAGTACGCTGAGCAAATTCCTGCGCCGCTTTCAGGCTTTCCAACATTGCCCGGTTATTCTGAACAGATGCCTCTTGCTGGTTCACCACGGCAGAAGCCTGGTCGCGCTGGGTGGTATAAATATCGGCATAAATCCTGGCCAGCACTGCGCCTTTACGAACGCTATCGCCTTCCAGTACGGTCAATTCAGTGATCTCTCCGGAAATATCGGGGCTCACCTTTACCTCTATTTCGGGATAAACTTTTCCGCTGGCATTAACGGTTTCAATGATCGTTCGGCTAGATACTTTTTCTGAAGATACTTTCAGCCCTTCATCTTTACCCAGTAAGCCGCCCTTTTTAAGGGCTACCAGTAAAATGATCACCAGAGACAGGCCTACAACGATCCAGATAACCTTCTTATTCATGATGCGAAATTATTATATTATTATTGGCTATTCAATTCTCTCCTTCCTCTATATATTTCCGGTTAGCGCTATGCTGTACAGCGCTAAGTATTCTTGTATACGGTTATATTTATACGCTTCAGGCTTCTCTAACCTGCGGCAAATGCTGATATACCTCATGTATGCTATTCCAGTCTCAGACCCTGTCCTTTATAAAATTCAAGCAACTTCAGTTTGAACACATAATCCACCTGTGCCTGGGCTAGTTCAACACGCGCTCTGTTCAGGTTATTCTGATTGGTCAGCAGGTCGATAGTGGTCAGTAATCCCAGCTCATATCTCTTCTTTGCAAAATTGTAGGCTTTCTCGGCGGTCTGAACGCCTTTTATTCCTGCATTAAATTGTTGTATGGACGTTGCGGCATCATTAAAAGCTTTGTAAATATCCTGCTTCAGGGTTAGCAGGTCCAGGTCTTTCTGCAGTTCGATCGTGGTTACATTCAATTTACTTCTCTCCCATGCGGTTCGCGCCTGCCCATTACTGAACAGCGGGATATTCACCTGAATACCTATATTCTGCCGGAAATTATCGCTCATCTGAGTAGTAAATGGCGTTCGGTAAGTGGTAATATTATTCGTAAAGCCCGGTGTAACCACATCATACAGCATTCCTCCCACATCCACTTTAGCGCCTGTTGGCTCAAAGGTTCCTGTTGGGTTTCGGAGTACGTTGGGGATTTTATTATTGGCATAGTTTGTTCCTAATCCTCCGAACAGGGAAAATGAAGGATACATCTGACCCCTGGCAGCCTGAACAAATTTCCTTGCCGCTTTGATGCGGAGGTCGTTTACTTTTTGTTGCGGAAGATTGACTATTGCCTGGTTGTAGACCAGTTCGGGTTGCAGTTCCGATAAGGGCAGCACCGGAATCTGATCCAGCGGGGGCGATTCAACGGCAAAATTTTTACCGGCATCGATATTCAGCAGCGCTTTCAATTGTAAAATATTTTGCCTGACGGTATTTTCCGCTACAATCAGCGAAGAGCTGTCTCTCGCCAGTTGCGCTTCCAGTTCAGCCAGGTTAAGTTCGGGCAAAGCGCCTGCATCCACTCTTTTACGCGTATTGTCAAAATTATTGAGCGTTTGCTGTACAGCTACTTTGGCAATTTTGTTTTGCTCCTGCGATACCAGTGTGAGTAAATAAGCCGTAGCCACATTCAGGGCAATATCATTCTTTATCTTATCAATATTAGCTTTTGAAGCTTCCGTATCAAATCGGTTTCCTTCGATGTTGTTCTTTATACTGAAGAAATTAAATACCGTCATGGAAGAAGACAGGCTGAAACCTGTCGACAGCAGTTGCGACTGCGTAAACAGGTTGGTAGTAGGATCGATAGAGCGGCCAGCATTTACGCCAAGACTTCCGGAAACGCCCGCAGTAGGATATTGCAACAGCCTGCTTTGTTTTAAGGATAGTACAGATAATCTTGCCTGTACATCGGCCTGTTTTACCGAAATATTATTGTCGAGGGCATATTCCACCAGGCGTTTGAGGTTCCATGTATCCTGGGCGAAGCTATACATGAATCAGCTGAGAAAAAATAACAGTAAACATAACTTTCTAAGGTCCATAATCAAAAATAACTGTAATTGGAAATGTCAGAACCGCATTTTATCTGAATGGCAGCGTTTAAAAACCGGGAAATTACGCTTCCTTCATGGCCGTAATGACAAAATATGGTTAAAAATGAGTGAATATTGTGATTTGCGGTTAAAGGGAGGGCGATTGTATTACAGTTGATCGGTGTTGCCCGCATTTCTTCTGACTTTCTTTAATATAAAATACAGTAAAAAGAAAAGGGAGAAGATCAGCAGGCTGACGCCGGCGGCCTTGGGCGTAGCAATAACAATACTGGCCGCTACAAACATATAGGTGGCTATAAATACCAGCGGCATAAGCGGGAAAAACTTCATTTTGTAAATGCCCTGGTTATCCAGATGCGCGGTTCTTTTTCTTAAAATAAAAATGGCGGAGGCCGAAGTAGCCAGGCTGAAGCAATCGATAAAAATAACATGGTTCAGTATCTCGTCAAAGGTCTTGGCGTAAAAAAGAGTGATCAGGCAGATCGCCGTAAAAGCGGTGAGCGCATTGGTCATCACCTGCGTTCGGGGATGTCTTTTTGCAAATAACCGGGGAAGTACGCCTTCGTCGCCCATGGCATAGATCACCCGGGGGTTGCTCATCAGGAAAACATTTACGGAAGCCAGCACTGCCAGAAACATCAGTATCGAAATCACCGCAAATCCTTTCCCACCGAATAATACGCCGGCCAGTAGCGCCGCGATCGATTCGGCATGCTGGAGGTTGCTGAAACCAATCACCTTAAAATAAGTATAGTTGATGGACAGGTATAAAAGGGTACAGACGATGATGCCCAGAAAGATCCCTCGGGGCAGCGTTTTAGGCGCATTCTCCGCCTCTCCTCCGAAATTAATGGTTTGCTCATATCCCTCGTAGGTAAAACTTACGGCGATCAGGCATATGCCCAGCGATTTAAAGAAAGCGCTCCAGCTGTTATCAGAAATGCCTGTTATCACAGGAGATGTTTCTTCGTGATGAACGGTAAAAAGCGAACTGATGAGCATGATCACCAAACCCATCTTGATCAGCATGAGCACATTTTGAGTTCGCGCGCTCATTTTCAGTCCCATCAGGTTCACGCCATAGAACAGTCCGATAGCCAAGGCGGAAATAACCAGCCTGATAGTACTGTTATTGTGGCTTCCGCTGAAAAATAAATTGGAAAAATATTCTGCTCCGATCAATGCCATTCCGGCCACTGAGGCCGCATTCGATACGAGGGCGATACAACTGATAGCAAAAGCCAGCGAAGGATGATAACAGTAAGAGAATATTTTATAATAGCCGCCCGTAACCGGGTAGCGGGAACCGATCTCTGCAAAGGTGAGCGCACCGCACAGGGCTACCACGCCGCCAATGATCCAGGCCGCGAAGAATACAGATGGAGAGCCCGCATCCCTGGCCACATTAACCGGCGTGCGGAAAATACCCATTCCAACCACCAGGCTTATCACGATCATTGTAATATCAAATAGACTTAGCTTTGCAGTCTTCATATCGGGAAGTTAAAATAATATTTGAAGTCTATAAAGCCCATCTCAAATTCTATGAAGCAATATGTAGCGTACCTGGCTTTGTCAGTCACAGTTTCTCCATTATTTTCTCAGGAGGTTCAGCCTAAAGATTCTGCCTCTCTCCTGCAGGAAGTGAGGGTCAGGGCATATGAAATCA
>JBDTVL010000229.1:0-5068 GCA_040007215.1 Flavitalea sp. | reverse complement strand
CATTTACCCAGCGCTGTTTTTTCAACAAGAACAGAATCTCTTTTGATATAGGTGTACAACCATCTTGTGCTGTCATTGACAGGAATTTCCAGTTCGATAGATTCAGGGGCCTGGTAGGTGATAGGGCTGATAATTATTGTATGTTCGGTGATATCTGAAGGCACCAGCGTGATAGTCAGCATTTGATTGTACTTAGGCTGGATGATGACGGTAGTATCTTCATAATATTCTTTACTAACGGTGATGGCCGCGGATTTATATTTACTCTTCAGCCGTAGTTTAAAAAATCCTTCGGAATTGGTGTTGGTAATTTCGAGGCGTTGTTTTTCATAGATGCTGGCATCGCTGATCTTCTCGCCTGTTTGATCGTCGATCACATAACCGCTTAGCACATAATATTTATCCTCGCTGACGGCCGATGAGGTTACCAGTCTCAGCCTGATCGGCGCCCGGCGGAGTATGATATAGTTACCGCTTTCCCGGAATTCATAGGCGCTTCCCAGCAGCAGGGTTAATACTTCCTGAACCGGCTTGTTGGAAACGCTTAAGCTTACCAGGCTGTCTTTATTGATGATATTGCTGTTGTAGGAAAAAAAGAAATTCCCTGTATTACTCACTATTTCCAGCACATTATCGAGCTTTTGACGATTTACCTGCAGGGAAATGTTTTTATTTAAGAGGCTCTGCGAATAGGAGTCAGATACAATAACCAGTAAAAATATCGTAAGCATGGCGCTGCGGAGGCCTGAAGTCTTTTTCATTAATTGTTTTTTATGCTGAAAGGTTAAGATCTTATTTGAGGAGTAGCTCATCGCCCCTGCGCTCTACGGTAATATTGAATGTTTCTGCAATTACGCTGAGTATATTATTTAGCGGTTCATTATAAAAGGTTGTGGTGATCGGGTAGTTGCGCAATTCCTCACGGGCAATAATGATCTTTGACTCGTAAGCTTCATTTAATATTTCTACGAGTTTCCAAAGCGGGGTATTATCGCAAACAAATTCTTTGCTCCTGTAATAATTATATAGTTTATCGGCATTTTCCTGTTTGGCAAACAGGGAATCGGTGGCGGGCACCAGAACTTTTTCATGGGCGACAAGTATTACGCTATCGTTTTTCCTGGCCACTTTTACAATACCAGTTTCCACGACCACTTCCGTTTGCCCATTGATGTTTTTTACGTTAAAGGAAGTTCCCAGTACAGTAATGGTAACGTCGTTAATGTTTACGGTAAACGGTTTGAATTTATCAGGCGTTACCTTAAAAAAGGCTTCTCCTTTGAGTTGTACCTTTCGCGGATTGCCGTTCGATGCGCTGTTGTAGGTGATAGCGGAATGTTTATTCAGGGTCACCTCCGATCCGTCGGGTAATTGTTTCAGCGCAATAATACCATTAGAAGCAAAGATTTTTTCATTGTAAACATAGCGTGTAAAGATAAAATAAGATAATCCTGCGGCCCCGACGCTGATGAGTAATATAGCCGCTATGCGCATCCATTTTAAAGAACTTGTTAAAGGACGAACTACAGCCGGCATAAGTTGAGCCTTTTTTGTTCGCTGCTGAAACCTGTCCCAGGCATCATTTTCATTGATGGCCGGAGGAAGGTCGATATGAAGACTGGTTTCCCAGATCAGCCTGAAATGTTCGAAGTAACGCTGGTTGGCGGCGCTGGCCGAAATCCATCGTTCTACCTGTTTACGATTGTCCTGCGAGTCCTCTTTTAAGAGGTAGCTCACCAGCAGGTCGTCGTTCATATCGTTTTCGTTGGTTAGCAAATGGGTTCAGGGTTTACGGTCTATTAAAAATGCTATGATCAATGGCAGATAATCGGCCAGCTTAATGCGTAATATTTTTAGGGCTTTGCCCATCTGGTTTTCCACTGTTTTAATGGAAAGCCCGAGTTTTGCGGCAATTTCCTGGTATTTGAGTTCTTCAAAGCGGCTTAGTTGGAAAATGGTACGGCATTGTTCAGGGAGCTCGCTGAGCGCCTTGTTCAGTTTTCGCTCCAGTTCTGATGCCTGAACTTTTGATGATGCATCGCCTGACTGGTTTTTAGATTGCCATACGGCATGCGACTGGTAGGCGGCTTTTACTTTACGGTGTTTCAGGTAGTTCAGGCTTTCATGATAAACAGATCGGTACAGGTAAGCGGTTACAGATGATTTAATATCCACTTGCCCCTTTTTTTCCCAGATCCTGAAAAATACCTGCTGAACAATTTCTTCAGCCGTCATTTCTTCTTTTACAATAGTGAAGGCATAGGCATACAGCCTCTTGAAATGCGTTTTAAACACCTCTTCAAAAGCCGCCTCTGGGGCATTTCCGGCTATACTGGCCGCCTGTAGGTCCATCCTGTAGTTTTGGTATCTCGTGCTATGAATAACGGCCTCTTCCAACTGATCCTTTTATATCAGACAACTCAACAGAGGCTTACCCCTACGGAAAAGTAATATTTTTTTTATATTTCGCCATATTGTAAAAATGTAGGCTAAAACACTGATCCTTATTCAATAAATACTAGTCCGGTACGTTATATTAAGGCGCATAATTTTTTAAAAGAATAATAATCCGCCGAAATCAGGCTGACTACTCCTCAACATAGACAAATTGTTTAATGTAAATATTTTCACTTACTTGCGCCTACCCAGCAAACCTTATATGATCAATGCTTATTTATTGCGCCTGCCGTGCCTTTCGCGCGTCCTGATATATCTTTCCATTTTTAAGTATATATTCCTCACCATCGGCTTTGCGCAGGAAGCTGTATTTATTCCTGCCATGGAAGATGTGGCAATGGCTTTTAACAATACCTCAATTTTTTTAATGTAAATTTGAGTATGTATACAAAAGATCAAATCCTTTCGATTTTGCAGCAAAAGAAGCCGGAGCTTCAGAGAAAATATCCTATCTCTGAACTTGGCTTATTTGGATCGTATGCCAGAGGTGATAATAATGAGCAAAGTGATATTGACATACTGGTGGATTTCAATGGACGTATTGGAATAGAATTTATTTCTCTTGCTCATGATCTGGAAGATACTTTTAATGTTAAAGTCGATCTTGTATCTCGCAGGGGAGTTAAATCATATTACCTGCCTTCAGTAGAAAAGAATCTTATTCATGTCTGAACGTACCGTAAACTTTCTTCTTAAGGATATTTCAGAAGCTATAAGTAATATTATAGCTTTTACTGAAAATATTTCTTTTGAAAGTTACTGCTCTGACATTAAAACAAAACATGCTGTTGAACATAACTTTATGATTATTGGGGAGGCTGTAGCGCGCATTCCGGAAGAGTTTAAGAAATCCCATGCTCATATAAACTGGCGCCAGATAAAAGACTTTCGCAATGTAATTGTTCATGATTATTTCGGTATTGATAATAATATTGTTTGGGATATTATTATCCTTAACATACCAGGATTATTAAATGTTATTAACGGGCTATTGGAGAAAGAATCCGAATAGAAAATATTACATCCTGTGTTCTTTATAAACATTCCTTTTTCCTGAATGTTGAAGTAATTTCATTTCTCCCATTGAAAAAATTGAACTCTCCGTGGTTAATACCATTTCCTGCAATTGTTCTGGCGTACGTATACCAATCACCGCTGAAGCAATAGATGGATGCTGCAATACATACCTGACTGCGGTTTGAGCGGCGCTCCTGCCGGTCTGGCCGTTCTTTTTATCGTCCATGGAATTGTTTTGTAATGAAAGTGATTGTACAGCGGAAGCTGCCTGTTTTACTTCTTCCCCGGAAAGGTCCAGGTAAGGCTTAGCGGGTTTTCCCGCCAGTAATCCCTGGGCTAAAGCGCCCCTTGATAATACGCCGATATTATTTTGTTTTAACAGCTCAAGACATTCTTCTTCCGGACGACGGTCGAGCAGGCTATACTGCATCATTACACTTACTATGGAAGATCGCTTTACATATTCCGCTATCACATTGGGCCGGATAGAAGAAATGCCATAGTATCTTATCTTTCCCTGCTCTTTTAATAATTCAAAAGCCTCAATGGTTTCATCAATAGGATCTTCGATGGTTCCGCCATGCAACTGGTACAGGTCTATATGATCTGTTTGTAAACGTTCAAGACTTTTCTCTACAGCTGAAAGAATATATTTTTTAGTAGGGTTCCAGTTCCATCCGCTTCCATCTTCTTTCAGCTGATTGCCCACTTTGGTAGCCAGGATTATTTTGTCTCTTTTTCCTTTTATCGCATGGCCAATGGTTATTTCATTTCTTCCTTTATGGTATAAGTCGGCAGTATCAAAAAAGTTTATGCCTCTATCAATAGCCATCGAAATGATGGCGTTATTATCCTTATCTGCTTCACCGAGCGACATACACCCAAAGCCGATCTCTGAGATTTTAAGGGAGGAGTTACCAAGCTGATTGTATTTCATCCTGAAAGATTATAGTTGATCAAAGAAACGAGGAAAAAACAGTAAATGATTGTTTAGCCTCTATCAATTTTAGCGAGATCTGGTAAGCTGAGATTATTCTTTCGGTTTACGGTTCCTTATCCCTCCTTGTTTGGTTTTATTATCCGTTATATGCCTGGTTTTTAGTGAATGGGATGGCCGATGACCTCACAGAAAAGGAAACTAAATTGCTGGCTATTTTTTCCAGTCATCTTAATAAAATGATCAGCCGGAGCCAATTGCTGAAGGAGGGTTGGGAAGACGAAGGTGTAATAACAGGGCGCAGTTTGGATGTTTTCATATCCAGGCTTAGAAAAAAATTGCAACATGACTCATCTGTATCGCTGATCAATTACCATGGGCAGGGCTATAAACTTTCTACTGACGCTTAAGTAAAATAATAAATAACGCATAAAAAAGAGAGCCCCCTCGGAAGGCTCTCTTTTTGTGGTGGTGTAAGCGCTAACTCAGCTAACAGGTATTTCCTGGTTGGGCGATTCTTTGCCCGGCAGGATAGGAATACTCACCTGTAGTACGCCGTCGGTATACGCCGCTTTGATCGCAGTGGCGTCCACGCTTTCATCTAAAGTGAAAACTCTTTCAAAACCTCCGCGGCTGTATTCCCGGATGATCCAGTCG
>JBDTVL010000228.1:0-5091 GCA_040007215.1 Flavitalea sp. | reverse complement strand
ATGAACAGGGCATCAGCCCTACAGCCCGGAATTTTTTATATTATGAAGATCTTCAGATGAGCGCTATGGTGGTGGCCCTGATGGATTTCCCGTATGAAATCAGTCCAAATTGGAAAGATCATTTTGAAGGAAAAATCTTTACCCGGGAAGAATTATATAAAGAGGAGATCAGCTCCACGGTCAATTATCTAAAGCTCAGAAAGATAAAACGGATGATAGAGGATAACCAGAAAGACCTTCAGAAGATCGGTTCCCCGCACGATCAGATGCTGCTGATCCAAACCCACCAGCACCTGAAACAGATGGAAATGGAACTGGTAAAACACATGGGCACCGTTATTTTAAAATAAAAAGGAATAGCCCGGCATTCTGCCATACTGTCATTTTAAGGCTTGTTTTCATTATCTTTGCTCTCCTTAAATAACTGGTGAACAATGCTGCATGCGACCATCGAGAAGGAGCAAGATGAAACCCGCCAGGGCGAAGCCTATGTTCCGCTGGAAAAGAATATTAATAGTTTCGAAAGAAAATTCTACATAGAGAGTTATGGATGCGCCATGAATTTTGCGGACAGTGAAATTGTGGCTTCTATTCTTAAAGATGAAGGTTTTGGAGCCACCCGTAATTTTGAAGAAGCTGATCTTATTCTCATCAATACCTGCTCTATCAGAGATAAAGCCGAACAAACCGTTCGGAAAAGATTAAACGAGCTTAAGAAAGTCAAAAAAGATAACCCCGGCGCCCTGATCGGCATACTCGGCTGCATGGCAGAAAGACTAAAATCAAAATTACTGGAAGAGGAAAAGCTGGTTGATATGGTGGTTGGCCCCGATGCTTACCGCTCTCTGCCGGGGCTGATAGCCGAAGCGGCAACTGGGCAGCGTGCAGTGAATGTACTATTGAGCAGGGAAGAAACGTATGCCGATATTTCTCCGGTGCGGATGGTTACCAATGGCGTAAACTCCTTTGTCAGTATCATGCGCGGCTGTAACAATATGTGCGCTTTCTGCGTGGTGCCTTTTACACGCGGCAGGGAAAGAAGTCGTGATCCATTATCTGTTTTAAGAGAAAGTCGTGAACTTTTTGAACAGGGCTACCGCGAGGTAACGCTATTAGGTCAGAATGTGGACAGCTATTACTGGACCCCTTCTGACAAGGAAACAGGCGCAGGATGGGGTAAGCCCATCACTTTTGCAGGCCTGCTGGAACAGGTAGCGCTGATCGATCCATCGCTCAGGATCAGGTTTTCCACCTCTCATCCCAAAGACATTACCGATGAAGTATTGTATGTGATGATGAAGTATGACAACATCTGCAAATACATTCATCTTCCCGTGCAAAGCGGATCAAACCGGATACTGCAGCTGATGAACAGGACCTATACCAGGGAATGGTATATGGCGAAGGTTGACCGGATCCGCGAACTTATTCCGGAATGCGGCATTACTTCCGATATCATCGCCGGATTTTGCTATGAAACAGAAGAAGACCATCAGCAGACACTAGAACTGATGAAGTATTGCCGTTTCGATTACGGCTACATGTACTATTACAGTGAGAGGCCCGGAACCCTTGCCGCTAAAAGGTTCCGGGATGATGTGCCTGAAGAGGTAAAGAGAAGAAGGCTCAACGAGATCGTGAAGATGCAGAACAGTTTATCAAAATTCAGTAATGAGCAGGATATTGGCAAGAAGGCCATTGTGCTTATAGAAGGACGTTCAAAAAAAAGCGATAAAGACTGGATGGGAAGAACCAGCGAGAATAAAGTGGTGGTGTTTCCTAAAAAGGAAAACACCTTTCCCGGCTCATATGTTTTGCTGGAAATAACCGGCGCCACCGGAGGAACTTTATTAGGAGAAATTATTTAAGAACTGAAGAAGGAAGAAAGATCAGATAAAAGAATTGTAAGATGGAAATTCAATCTATTAAGAACAGGTTTGGTATCATAGGCAATTCACCGGCGCTCAATTTTGCTTTGCAGGTAGCGGCGCAGGTGGCCAATACCGATCTGACCGTATTGATATTTGGCGAAAGCGGCGTGGGTAAGGAAGTTTTTTCGCAGATCATTCATGCGCTTTCAGGTAGAAAACATAATCCGTTTATTGCCGTCAATTGCGGAGCTATACCCGAAGGCACTATTGATTCAGAACTTTTTGGCCATGAGAAGGGCTCTTTTACCGGGGCAGTGGATAGTCGTAAGGGGTATTTTGAAACGGTAGGCGGCGGCACCATTTTTCTGGATGAAATTGGCGAGATGCCATTAGGCACGCAGGCAAGATTATTGAGAATGCTGGAGACCGGAGAATTTATCCGTGTAGGTTCTTCAAAGGTTCAGCGTGCAGACGTGCGCGTTATAGCCGCATCAAATAAAAGTTTGCTTGACCTGCACGACCAGGGGAAATTCCGGGAAGACCTTTACTACCGGTTAAGCACAGTGCCAATAAGAGTCCCCGCTCTTCGCGACAGGCAGGAAGATATTATTATCCTTTTCAGAAAATTTGCCGCCGATTTTTCTGAAAAATATAAATCGACCCCAATACAGCTCGATGACGAAGCGAAAAATATGTTAATAAATTATCGCTGGCCGGGCAATGTTCGTGAATTGAAGAATATTGCGGAACAGATGTCGGTGCTGGCGGCAGATAAACTGGTTAATGCCCGCGAACTGCAAAGGTTTTTACCAGAAAATCAAACGAACCGTTTACCGGTTCTGGCCAACCAGGGCGGAAGCGGATCTTCAAATGAATTCGCTAATGAAAGAGAGATTTTATACAAGCTTTTTTTCGACATGAAAAAAGATGTAACAGAGCTGAAGAAGATGTTTGTTGAAATATTACAGAACCCCTCGCTGGCATCGCAGGGGTCCTCTTCATTTATTAATGAACTGAAAGAATTCAAGGACTTTAAATCGCAGGATATTATTCCAACAAATGGTTCAACGCAGCAGGTAAATAACAACGGGCAGCATGTTCTTATACATCATAACGATGAAATTCATCATCATGAAGAAGTGGAAGAATCGCTCAATATCATGGATAAAGAAAAAGAACTGATCATTAAAGCGCTCAAGAAACACAGAGGTAAAAGAAAAGACGCTTCTTCTGATCTGGGCATCAGCGAAAGAACGTTATACAGGAAGTTAAAGGAATATGACATCAAAGAATGACAGAAGCCATGAAAAACTATCTCTTTTTAGCGGCATTGATGATATTGTTCAGCGGATGCTATTCATTTAAAGATGTAAGTATCCAGCCTCCGGAAGTAAAAACGGCGAGGGTGAATTTTATTGAAAATAAAGCGCCTTATGTAAACCCGCAGCTGGGTCCGCAACTGACCGACAGGCTCAGGCAGAAGGTCAATAACCAAACGCGTTTAACGCTGATCCAGGGAGAGGAAGCGCACTATGAAATTACCTGTGAAATCAGGGGCTATAATATCAGCACCTCGGGTATTTCGCAGCAGACCGCATCTTCCAGCAGGTTAACGGTTACAGTGCATATTAATTTTCAGAACCGCCTCGACCAGAAGTATAATTTCGAAGCTGATATTTCGCGTAGTTTCGACTTCGATGCCAACCTTAGCTTACAACAGGCCGAACAGCAGAAGGGCGACGAGATACTTAAGAATTTGACCGATGAAATTTTTAACCGTATATTTTCCAACTGGTAAATTTCTTCATGCAGCACGCCATTAATAATATCGTACAACATCTTTTTCATAAGAATCAGCTTGAGGAAGTCAGCTATCAGGAGCTTAAAGCTTTTGCTGAACAATACCCTTATTCAGCCATAGGGCATTATCTGTATACGCAGAAAAACTTTGATGCCGGGTTGTTTAACGCTGAGGAACAGCAAACCACTGCAATGTATTTCAGCAATCCGCTGTGGCTGCAATGGCTGTTAACCAACCACAGGCCGGCGGAGGACATTCAGGAAGATATATCAAACGGCAATCTGGCTATTGAACAGGTCGATATTCCTGTTGAAGTATATGAAGAAACAGAAACAGCAATAACAGATCCTCTGATCATTGAAGAAAGAGCCATTGACGCCGAAATTACTGTTGAAGCGGCCGATGATATAGAAATGATTAAAGAGCAAACTCATGAGCAGCCGGAAACGAAACCTGCTGAAGAAAATTCAGCGCAGGTAACGCTGCCCCAGGAAGATTTTGTTTCAGAAGAAATTCATGGTGTGGAAGAGGTGAATGAAGGCTCTGTAGCCAGGGAGCAATATGTTTCAATGGCATGGGATAAATTGCCTGAAGCACCGGCTAATATGGAGGCCGGCGCAGATGACGAAGCCATCAATGATACTGAAATAGTAACGGTAACTCCTGCTGCGCTGGCGGTAGATGAACGACCTATTGCCTTTCAGTCGTACCATACTATTGATTATTTTGCCTCTCAGGGCATTAAACTGCAGCCAGCAGATTTTACCAAAGATAAGCTGGGCCAGCAACTCAAAAGTTTTACTGAATGGCTGAGGAGTATGAAAAAATTACCAGCTCCCGCTTCCGGCCAGGAGGAAATAAACCCTGATGAGGCTACCCGTCGGTTACAGGTTACCCGTATTGCAGAATATTCCATTCAGGAGAAAGAGATCCTCACAGAAGCCATGGCGGAAGTATGGGCAAAACAGGGAAACAGGGAAAAGGCCATCGCTATCTACGACAAATTAAGTTTGCAGAATCCCCACAAAAACGCTTATTTTGCAGCTAAAGTTGACCAATTAAAAGTATCGTGATATGGTGATCCTGTTTTTAATATTGATTGTCCTGACCAGCGTAATCATCGCGTTTTTCATTCTTATTCAGAACCCTAAAGGCGGCGGTTTGTCTGGAACTATTGCCGGTTTCAATTCCCAGTTCATGGGCGTTAAACAAACTACCGATGTGCTGGAAAAAGGAACATGGGTAATGGCTACTATAATTGCCCTGCTCAGCATTTTTTCGCCTGCTTTTATCAAACAGGGATCAGGATCAGGAACACGCGAACCTAACTTAAGGCCAACTTCAACGCAATCAGCTCCGGCTCCAGTACAACAGCAGGCTCCGGCTCCCGCAAAACCTTAAAATAATTTGACTACCTTT
>JBDTVL010000227.1:0-5096 GCA_040007215.1 Flavitalea sp. | reverse complement strand
ATTAAATATTTTATTGCCATATACGCCCTGAACAAAAAGACTGAAATCGAAATGTTTATAGAAAAGGTTAAGATTATACCCGTAGGAAAGCTTAGGGTGAGGGCTACCGATATAAGTACGATCCATATCGTTAACAACATTATCAGGTTTACCATCAGGACCACTGATATCCTTGAAGCGGAAATGACCTTTATCATCGCCTTCCAGGATAATGCCGTCATAAACATATCCATAAAAACTCGACACCGGCTGTCCAACGATTGATCGCGTAAGATTCGTAGCTCTTGCATATAATCCGCCTAAGATGAATGACTCAGGCCTTCCATCAATATAAGTTACTTTATTGCGATAGGTAGATACGTTGCCATTCATATCAAAGGTAACAGCGGTATTTTTGGGCCCGTAAAATCCCGCTTCGATCTCAATACCTTTATTGGTAAAATTCATGATATTCTGAAAAGGGGCGCCGGCATCGCCCTGCAATGCGGTAACCGCAGGATTGAATAATAATTTATTCGTTACGCGGTTGAACCAACTAAAGCCCAGCGAAAGACGATTCTGAAACAGCGAAGCGTCGAAACCTAAATTGGTAGTATGATTTTCTTCCCATTGAAGCAAAATATTTCCTATCTGGCTTAAACCAAATCCTAGTTGCGCTGAATTATTAGAACCGGCAAGATCGTAATAGGTATACTGAGGGTCGGTGTAATATTGGTTATATATTAACCCTCCCTGGATATTATCATTACCCGAAGTTCCATATGATGCTCTTAGTTTCAGGTCATTCAGCCATTCCAGGTTATTCATAAATTTTTCTCCCGACATTCTCCATCCAACGCTGGCCGAAGGAAATACCCCAAATCGTTGTGATTTAATAAATTTCGAAGAACCATCTCTTCTAACCGTAACAGTAGCAAGGTATTTATCGGCCAGCGAATAGTTAACATTTGCAATTTGCGATACATAAGTATTCCTGTCCTGGTTTCCGGAAAGCTGCCAATGAACGCCGGTATTATTACTGGCCACCTGGAATCCAGGCAGGTTATAAAAAACGCTGTCGCTCGAAGCGCCAACTCCGCGGAAAATACTTTCTGAAGATTCATACGCTACAAAAGCGGCTATTTTGTGAATGCCATTAATGGTTGCCGAATAAGAAAGCTTGTGGGTAACGCGCCATTCCAGGCTATAACCTGCAAACTCACTGAATTTAAACGAGGTTACCGGGAACCTGAACTGCGGAGCAGTATCCTGCGAAAAACGGTTTTGATAAGGCAGATAGTCGATAGTGGCTTTTGTTTGAAGAACTAGTCCTTTAAGCGGTTCTATTTCTACAAAAGAAGATCCAAGCATCCTTGCTGTATAACCAAAAGCGCCTTTATCTTTTACTCTGCCCACATATGGATTATCGCCCAGTTCCGTAGGCATTCCATTAGTGCCGGCAAGATTACCGCCGATATCATGGGTAGGAAGCAATGGAGAAGTATTATACAAATTGGCAATCAGGTTCTGATCGGTATGATCATTGACCGTACTTCCCTGCGTATAGGCAAATTGAAAATTTTCGCCCACCCTCAACCAGGGCGTTACTTTAAATTCTGTATTAACTCTTAGGGAATAGCGATTGAAATATGTGTTGCGAAGAATACCGTTATTGTCGAGGTAATTTAACGTTACTGCATAGTTGCTTTTATCGGTGGCGCCACTGATGGCCAGTTGATGGCTTTGCGTCAGCGCAGGATCGAATACGGCGCCGAACCAATCTGTTCCCGATTTATTGGCTTTTAATATCCGGTAAGTAGAAAGATTATATAAAGAAGCATTAGCGGCAGGATCGCCTTCCATAACAGCAAGAAAAGTAGGCGCCAATTTTTTTCCGATAAGATAATCGGGTATTACAGGCGCGGCGCCATTTCCATAAATGGACGAGTTAAAAGACAGCCCGGAGTTTTTCAGATAGCCCCAATAGGCATCGGCATATTGCTGGGGGGAAAGTAATGCCGGGAATTTGTTGGGCATTTCAGATCCTATATAGCTGTTGTATTCGAGTCGCGGAGCGCCTGTTTTTCCTCTTTTTGTAGTGAGCACAATAACTCCGTTACTTCCCCTGGCGCCATATAAAGCACAGGAGGCAGCATCCTTTAAGATGGTGATCGATTCAATATCACCGGGATTGATCAGCCTGAATCCTTCTTTTATCTGAACGCCATCTATTACATATAAGGGATCATTATCGCCAATGGTGCCTACTCCCCTGATTCGAACTTTTTGTTCGTTACCTGGCCCACCCTGCCCATCTACCGTAACGCCCGCTACTCTTCCCTGCAGGATCGAATTCACATCAGTAACCGGGGTTTTGTTGATCACATCCGCCGAGATAGTGGATACGGCGCCGGTAACATCTCTTTTCGATTGTTTACTATAACCGGTAACGATCACTTCATTCAGGGAATTATTAGCAGCGGTAAGACTAACGGATACTTCTACGATGGAGCCGTCTGCAATGGTAACAGCCTGGGTAAAAGCGGTAAAGCCCACTGCAGATATTTTTAGCTGGTAAACACCCGGCCTTAACCCTGTAATGGTGAATTCGCCTGTGGCAGAGGCTGATAAGGATCTTCCTGCACCGATCATTATTGTTGCGCCGGCAACCGGTTCGCCTTTATCGTCCGATATCTTTCCTTTTATGGATCCATCGGCAGTTAGGGCGTCGGCCTTGATTATCGTTACAGGCAAGGCTGCAGTTTTATCCTCCCTGTTAAAGATGATAATCTTGTTATTGACCTGCCGGAATGAAAGAGCGGTGTTCTTCAGCAGTATTTCCATTACCTGTTCAACAGCAATATCCTGGATAGAAATAGTAATATTGTAAGTATCCACCATTCGCCTATTGTAGGCAAAACGAAACTCGGTCTGTTTCTCTATCTGTTCAAAAGCCCTTTTAAGCGGCTCATTTTTTAATTCGAGAGATACTTTTACCTCGCTGCTATTCTGGGCTATGGCCCTGTTGGCCAATAGAGGAGAGAAAATGATCATATTGAGCGCCACGACCAGCAGCGTGATCTTCATACAAACTGCGCCAGCATGTTTCACGGCGGGTGCGTTCAGTTTTTTCAGGCAGAGCGTTCGCTTCATAAAATTAGTATGGTTTTAAAGAAAGTGATTCGTTTAGTTGCTGCATCCTGCTCCTTCAATAATGACAAGGTTATTGGCTACATGAAATTTCGCCCTGGTAACGCCGCATATCACCGTAAGGATCTCTTCCAGGTTATCTTTTTCTGAAAACGTTGCGGTTACCCGGCATTTTTCCATATCGGCATTGATCAATTCAACCGGCACATGAAAAAGGGCTTCAATTTTTATTGCAGCTTCTTTCATAGTGATATTATCAAAAAATGTTTCCTTTGAAATGGAAGGGGCATACGTTGCGGCAGGAATTTTACGCTGCTCATATTTTTCGCTCTGCTTAGTGAAACTGATCATCTGGTTGGCGGTAAGTAACCCTATTGATTTGCGTTCATTCAGCACTTCAACTTTTCCTCGCTTAACGGTAACTTCAATCGAAGCATCGCCGGGATATGCTTTTATATCAAAGGCAGTGCCCAATACTCTTGTGCTGATCTTTCCTGTATGAACAATAAATGGCATTCCGGCCAAATGAGCAATATCAAAATATCCTTCGCCGGTAAGGCTTACCTCTCTCGTTTTACCCTTAAATGCCCGTGGGTGTTCCAGGCTGCTGCCCGGAAACAATATTACCAGGCTACCATCAGGCAAGTGAATAGACCTGTACTTTGATACAGTTTCCTGAAAGGAAGTTTTATTTACCGCCATAGCTGGCTGAGTGGGCATTTGAATGGCAGGACGGCTGAAATAAAAAGCTACTGCGGCAATAAAAAATAAAAGAATCGTGGCTGCCAATACAGGCCACGATCTTCGGGAAGCCTTCTTTTTAAGATGACCAAAAGCGGTAATGCGCTGCTCGGCGCTGGTAACAACGGCATACATATTGTCCCAATCAACCGAATGTTTAATATCATCCATCTTCAAACGCGTCCATATTTCCCTGATACCCGGAATTACGATCCTGTCTTCTTCTGCTCGGATTAGCAGGCTGATCATTTCATTTTTTTCATGAGCGCTGCATAGGTCGTTCAAATATTTATCCAATAAAGTATTCAACCTTGGTATATAGTCCATATAGCTTGGCCGCTCTTTTATGACATTAGCAGCCTATTACAAAGCAGACACTTGAAAAAAGAAATATGACTAATGAAAACTAAAAATATTTTCAGCCGGCCAGCAGGCAGGTGAGTAGAATACCGATAGAGCCTTTGGAAATAATATAACGACGGATACTTTTGAGGGCTTCTACCAGGTGGTTCCTGACGGTGTTATGAGAGATATGCAGATAGGCCGCTATCTCTTCATTTTTTAAACCGTCGGCGCGGCTGAGCTGGTATACGATGCGTCGCTGGGGGGTAAGTGTTTGAACGGCCTCTTCGATAAGGTGATGATAGTCGTACGTGATCAGCCGCTCTTCAACATTATTATTAGAGGTATCGCGATAAACCTGCGAAGAACGCATAAGATTAGCGTCGTTCGATGCTTTGCGGAGGTAGTTAAGGGTTTTATTATGGGCCATGGAAAAGATATAACTGTCAAGGTTTTCCACTCCTTCGAGCGTATCGCGGCAAAGCCAGAGTTTGATAAAAATATTCTGTGTGATCTCTTCGGCTGCATAGGAGGAACGGCTTAAAGTAAGCGCATATCCATAGATACGTTTCCTGTACATTTCAAATATGCGTTTGAAAGAATCCTCATGGAGGCTGGCATATTCATTACTCGTCATATGGCAGTAGTTAGACTTGGTAAAGACAATCGTCGGTAAAAATTACGGAGAATTAGTGAAATGACAAATGGAAATCCTTTAAAAACTAAAGACCGGGGCTTTATTAATGTATTTTATACGCTTATTTAACCCGGCCGGAGAAAGGCAGCTTAACGTATATTGTAAAATATTTTACCCCGAATTGAATATAATTGTTAATTTGACAGTAATTGCTATATGAAAAAAGATGCTTTCGTAATCGGCGTTG
>JBDTVL010000226.1:0-5101 GCA_040007215.1 Flavitalea sp. | reverse complement strand
TTATATCATCGATCATTTTTCATGGCCCTATATATTTTATATTAACATACCCATTGGCGTTATAGCCACGCTGCTGACCCTGCAGTTTGTGAAAAGCCCTAAGTATCATGAAAAAAGCTCAGGCCGCGATATTGACTGGCTGGGCATTGCATTACTGGCCTGCGCGGTGGGCTCCCTGCAATATGTGCTGGAAAAAGGACAGGACGACGACTGGTTCACCAGTCAGACCATCGTGATCTTATCAGTGACTGCAGTTTTTGGATTATTCTTTTTTATATGGCGGGAGCTGACGTTTCGAAGGCCCATTGTTGAGCTGAGGGTATTAAAAAATCCCAACCTGATGGTAGGCACTATACTTTCTTTTATTATGGGCTTTGGCTTATACGGATCTACTTTAATGATACCCTTGTATACGCAGTCTACGCTGGGATGGACCGCCCAGCAATCGGGTTTGCTGATGATCCCTGCCGCGCTTACTACTGCAGTTATGATGCCGATGATCGGTCAATTATTGCAGAAAGGATTTCCTCAGCAATACCTGGTGGCCCTGGGTATGCTTACTTTTTTTGTATATAGTTTCTGGGGATACAAGATCATAACACCCGATACCGGCGCCAACGATTTCTTCTGGATGCTTATTGTGCGCGGTATAGGTATGGGACTATTATTCATTCCTATCACCACGCTTTCCTTAAGCACGCTTAAAGGTCAGCAGATTGGCCAGGGGGCTGCTTTTACAGGTATGATGCGACAACTGGGAGGTTCATTTGGCGTTGCGGCGGTGACTACTTTTTTATCCCGGAAGAATATGGTTCACCGAAGCGACCTGGTGAGTAAACTGGATGCCAACGATCCGGATGTTCAGCAAAGAATATCCACGCTGCAGCATGTCTTTACGTCTAAGGGTCTTCCTGTTAACGATGCATTGAAAGCAGGTTACCTTTCGCTCGATCATGCCGTTTCCAAACAGGCTTCTGTATTGTCTTACATGGATGCCTTTTTATATCTCGGTATTATCTTCCTGGTGTGTGTGCCTTTTGTATTATTAGTAAAAGGGAAAAAAGCAGATAAAACGAAAAAACTGGATCTGTCGGAAGCGATGCATTAATGATGAATCGCTTCCGCAGCTTTCTTATCCAGGAACCAATATAATTTTCCTTCCGAAGGATGGATCATCTGGGCTGGATATAACTGTGTATTTTTTTCTCCTTCCAGCACTTTATTTATCGCATGCGCTTTCGATTGGCCATATACGAGGAAAGCGACATGATGAGCATCGTTAATGAGCGGCGCTGTAAGGGTTATGCGGAATATTTTTTTATCTTCCAGGTACACTTCTTTTACAGTAGCTTCTTTTTCTTTCAGTACGGAAGCTCCAGGAAACAGGGAAGCAGTATGGGCGTCATCGCCTAATCCTAAAAGTACCAGATCGAATTGAACAGGATGGTGGGGTATATGCGCTAATATCGTTTCCATATATTTGGCCGCAGCCGCAGCGGGGTCCAGAGAAGTGTCTACGGCAAAAATCTGTGAAGCGTCAATATTCAGCGGTTCAAACAGCGATTTTGACGCCATCAGCGCATTAGAGTCGGGATGATCAAGTGGAACATAACGTTCATCTCCAAAGAAAAATAATACTTTACTCCAGTTGGTTTTATCGCTGTAGTCTGTGGCCAGTAGCTCATACAATTTTTTTGGAGAGCTGCCTCCCGACAGGGCCACCGTAAAATAGCCTTTATAGGCAATCGCTTTTTCTGCTGTGTCGATAAAAAAATGGGCTAATGCCTGGACCGCTTCATCGCCGGATTCGAATACATTAATAGACATGATTTATTTTTTTCCGTTGAGAGGTAAGGCAAACCAGTGGTATCCATCTCTGGCGATCAGCGCTTCCGCCTGTTCCGGGCCCCATGAGTCGGCAGAGTAATTAGGGAAGCTCATGCTTTTCTTATTAGTCCAGGTATTGAGTATTGGCATTAGCAGTTCCCATGCCACTTCCACCTGGTCGCCGCGCATGAAAAGCGTCTGATCGCCCATCATGGTATCGAGCAGCAGCGTTTCATAAGCTTCGGGCGTATAGCTGGTGTAGGAAGATTTATAATCGAACAGCATTTCCACGGTATTCAGCAGCATATCCAGGCCTGGTCTTTTAGCCTGCACCTGCAAGCGTATACTCATCTCCGGTTGTATGCTGATGATGAGCCTGTTTTGTTGCCAGCTTTCGATGGCTTCCGGAGGAAAAATGAAATGAGGCACATCGCGGAACTGAACAGATATGATGGAAGATGACTGATGAAGTCTTTTGCCAGTGCGCAGGTAGAAGGGAACGCCCTCCCAGCGCCAGTTATCGACGAAGAATTTTATTGCGGCAAATGTTTCAGTATTTGACTGCGGATCTACTTTTGGTTCTTCGCGGTAGGCAGCCACTTCTTTTCCTTCTATCCATCCTTTGGTATATTGTCCGCGAACTGCCGAAGTGCGGATCTCTTCCGGCGTAAATTTGCGCATGGCCCGGAGCACATCTACTTTCCTGTTACGCACTTCGTCTGCGCTAAAGCTTACCGGCGGTTCCATGGCAACAAGACAAAGGAGCTGCAGGATATGGTTCTGCACCATATCTCTCAGCGCTCCGGCATTATCATAATAATCGCCGCGTAATTCCACGCCAAGCTGTTCAGTTACCGATATCTGTACATGATCTATATAATTGCGGTTCCACAACGGTTCCAGTATAGAGTTGGCAAACCGGAAGGCCATGATGTTCTGAACGGTTTCCTTACCAAGATAATGATCGATCCGATATATCTGCTCTTCAGTAAATATCCCGGTCAGTAATTTATTCAGTGATTTCGCTGATTCAAGGTCGTTACCAAAAGGTTTTTCAATAACTATACGGCAATGGGCGGCATCATCGGCAAGTTTGCTTTTGGAAATATTTTCGGCAATAACAGGGAAGAAATCTGGCGCAACGGCGAGGTAATAAATAACGCAGGCTTTTTTATTCCATTCTTTTTCCAGGTTCTGGATCCTAACGCCGAATTCTTTATAGGCTTCTGCATTGTTAAGGTCGCAGATCTGATAAAAAACATTGGCGGCAAATTCATTCCATTTTTTATCGTCGGCTTTTCCGCTCCTGGAAAATTTGTTGATGCCGTCTAATAATTTTTTCCTGAAATCTTCATCTGACAAGGTGGATCTACCTGTGCCGATAATGGAAAAATTTTCTGGCATTCTTTTGTCAATATACAGATTGTATAATGCGGGTATCAGTTTGCGCCAGTTAAGATCGCCGGTGCCTCCGAATATGATAAAAATAGTAGCCTGGGGATTGATGGTTTCCAAAATAACTTTTTTAAATAGTTCAAATAATATTCTTCAGGGAGTTTCGGTTATGCGGAAGGAATGTTGTTCCATTCTGTATGGAATACGCCTTCTTTCCCGATCAGCTCATAAGTATGAGCGCCGAAGAAATCTCTCTGAGCCTGGATAAGGTTAGATGGCATGCGTTCGCTGCGCAGCGCGTCGAAATACATTAATGATGCGGCATAAACTGGTATAGCCAGTCCTGCTCCGGCTGCCGACGCCACCACGGCCCTGGCGCCTGGTAAGGCAGCGCTGATAAGCGGTTGAATAGAGGGACTGATCAACAGGTGTTCCAGGTTGGGATTGTCCTGGAATGCTTTGTAAATATCCGACAGGAATTTAGCCCTGATGATACAACCGCCTCTCCATATCCTGGAAATTTCGTCTATACGTAACTGGTACTTGTAAACTTTTGATCCTTCCGATAAAAGCTGAAGGCCTTGTGCATAGGCGATAGCCGAAGAGAAATAGAATGCATTTTCGAGGTCGGCCAGGAATTTGTCTTTATCGCTCGCGAGGGTTCTGCCTTCGGAAGGATAAACTGCGGCAGCGGCAGTTCTCAGCGATTTGTATTTGGAGAGGTCGCGCATCGCCACGGCGCTGTCGATGGCAGTCAGCGGAACCTGGAGATCCATAGCCGATTGCGATGTCCATTTTCCGGTTCCTTTGGCGCGGGCTTCATCTTT
Source organism: Flavitalea sp. (assembly GCA_040007215.1). Taxonomy (GTDB): domain Bacteria; phylum Bacteroidota; class Bacteroidia; order Chitinophagales; family Chitinophagaceae; genus Flavitalea. Next base: position 1,052 of record JBDTVL010000226.1, on the reverse strand, counting down.
AATAAGGTCTAGCAACAGTCCATCCGTTCCGGGCGCTTTGAATAAAAATATGTCGGCGGTGATTTCCATAAGGAAAGACTGCAATCTTCCCTGGTTCCAGCCGGCAAAAACTTTTTGAATCTCTTCATTGCCGAGGCCCAGGCCTTTTTTCAGCAGTTCGTATGTTTCCGCTATCTGCTGCATCAGCGCATATTCGATACCGTTATGCACCATTTTTACAAAATGTCCCGAGGCTCCCGGTCCGATATAGGCTACGCAGGGCTCATTGTTCACCTTTGCGGCAATAGCTTCCAGTATTGGTTTTACGGTGGTATAGGCTTTCATGTCTCCGCCGGGCATCATACTCGGTCCGAAACGAGCGCCTTCTTCTCCGCCTGATATACCCATTCCAAAAAAATGCAATCCTTTGCCGGCCAGGCTTACCACCCGGGCTTCGGTATCTTTAAACAGCGAATTTCCCGCATCTATGATCATATCGCCCTTGCTTAACAGCGGCGTTAATTCAGCGATCACATCGTCTACTATTTTTCCTGAGGGCACCAGCAGCATCACTGCTTTTGGCGACTGAAGGCTATCAATAAATTCTTTTAGTAAATTAAATCCATGAACGCCCGATACGCCTTCCGCTTCGAGAAGGGCAATCTTGGAGGGGTCTTTATCATAACCCGATACGCTAAACTGGTGGTCGGCCATATTTAGTAACAAATTCCGACCCATTGTTCCCATTCCTATAATTCCGAATACCTGCTTATTTTCTTTTTCACTCATTGTTGTTTCTGTGTTAATGATCATTATCCTATTTAAATGTATTCTCCAATTGTTTAACTTTTTCCAGCCGCCTGATATGCCTTTCTTCTCCAGAGAACCTGGCTTTTAGAAAAATCAGAATCAGTTCCTGCGCCAGGGCATAGCCGGTAACGCGTCCACCCAGGCAGATCAGGTTCATATCATCATCTTCAACGCCCTGGTGGGCTGAAAAATGATCATTGATAAGAGCCGCCCGTGCTCCGGCAATTTTATTAGCGGCAATAGCAGCTCCCACACCGCTTCCG
>JBDTVL010000225.1:0-5131 GCA_040007215.1 Flavitalea sp. | reverse complement strand
ATTACCGATCTGGCGCATACGCTTTTTGCCTTCCTTTTGTTTCTCCAGCAGTTTGCGCTTACGGCTGATATCTCCACCGTAACATTTGGCAGTAACATCTTTTCGCATAGCCGAGATCGTTTCGCGCGCCAGCACTTTGGCGCCGATCGCTGCCTGTATAGAGATCTGGAACTGCTGGCGGGGCACCAGTTCCTTTAATTTTTCGCAGAGTTTTCTTCCAAATTCCTGCCCTTTTGCCCGGTGAATAAGCGCGCTTAAAGCATCTACTTTATCGCCATTAAGCAGGATATCCATCTTTACAATATCGCTATCGCGGTAACCTATAGGCGAATAATCAAAGGATGCATAACCGCGCGTCTGCGATTTCAGTTTATCATAGAAATCAAACACAATTTCGGTCAGCGGCATTTCGAAAATAAGTTCAACACGGGTAGTTGTGAGGTAACTCTGGTTGATCAGCATGCCTCTTTTGGTTAGGCATAAGGTCATGATGTTACCGATATATTCAGGTTTGGTAATGATCTGGGCCTTAATAAACGGTTCTTCTATTCTTTCTGTTTTAACCGGATCGGGAAATTCGGTAGGGTTATTAACGATGATCCTTTCTCCCCTGGTGGTATGCGCTATAAAACTTACGTTAGGAACGGTAGTAATGACGGTTTGATTGAATTCTCTTTCCAGGCGTTCCTGGATAATTTCCATGTGCAGCATACCAAGAAAACCGCAACGGAATCCGAAACCCAGCGCCTGCGAGGTTTCCAGTTCATAGGTAAGCGAAGCGTCATTCAATTGCAGTTTGTCCATGCAATCGCGCAGTTCTTCAAACTCATCGGTATTCACAGGAAAAATTCCTGCAAAAACCATGGGTTTAACTTCCTGGAATCCCTTTATGATCTCTTGCGTAGGATTAGCGGCCAGCGTTATGGTATCGCCCACCTTCACTTCTTTCGCATTTTTAATACCTGTTATAATATAGCCTACATCGCCGCAGGTCACTTCTTTTTTTTCAGACAATTTCAATTTTAAAATGCCTACCTCATCCGCCTCATATTCCTGATTGGTAGAAACAAATTTTACCTTATCGCCTTTTTTTATAGATCCGTTGACGATCCTGTAATAAACGATGATACCCCTGAAGCTGTTGAATACGCTGTCGAAGATCAGGGCCTGGAGCGGAGCGTCTGGCTTACCCACCGGGGCGGGTATCCTGTCGATGATCGCATCCAGTATTTTATCAACGCCAACGCCTGTTCTTCCGCTGGCATGCAATATTTCTTCTCTTTTACAACCGATCAGTTCTATGATCTGGTCTTCCACTTCATCTATCATGGCCCCATCCATATCGATCTTGTTGATCACCGGGATGATCTCCAGGTTATTATCGATAGCGAGGTATAAATTGGAAATGGTCTGCGCCTGGATACCCTGCGTGGCATCTACGAGCAATAAAGCGCCTTCGCAGGCGGCCAGGGCCCGGCTCACTTCATAGCTGAAGTCGACATGACCAGGCGTATCAATAAGGTTGAGTATGTATTCCTTCCTGTCGGTGTGGCTGTAATTGATCTGAATGGCATGACTCTTAATGGTAATGCCTTTTTCCCGTTCCAGATCCATATCATCCAGCACCTGGTCCATCATGTCCCTGTCGCTGATCGTATGGGTTACCTGGAGAAGTCGGTCTGCAAGGGTACTTTTACCGTGGTCTATATGCGCTATAATACAAAAATTCCGGATATTCTTCATGCCAGGCTACGCTGTTTAAGCGTGCAAAACTAACTCATTTTTGTCATTGAGCCATTGCGCTTTTCCATAACCCTCGATAACATGTTTTTCGCTGTGGTAGGAAGACCTGACCAGGGGGCCGCTTTCTACATAATCGAAGCCTATCTGGTAGCCTATTTCGCGGTATTCCTTGAATTCATCGGGATGAACAAAACGTTCAACGGGCAAATGTTTTTTAGAAGGCTGAAGGTATTGTCCCAGCGTAATCACATCCACGCCGCTGTTGCGGAGGTCTTTCATGGACTGGATCACTTCTTCTTTCTTTTCTCCCAGACCCAGCATCATACCGCTTTTGGTGCGCATACCGCCTGTTTTTAATACTTTAAGCACTTCCAGGCTTCTATGGTATTTCGCCTGGATACGAACCTGCCTGGTGAGTCTTTCAGTGGTTTCCAGGTTATGTGAGACCACTTCAGGAGCGGCATCGATGATACGCCGGATATTTTCCACTTCGCCTTTAAAATCGGGGATCAGGGTTTCCAGGGTGGTATTTGGGGTAAGCGATTTAACGGCTTTAATAGTATTGTACCAGATAATGCTGCCGCCATCTTTAAGTTCATCCCTGTCTACAGAGGTAATTACCGCATGTTTGACTTTCATCAGGAAGATCGCTTCGGCCACCCGCTGGGGTTCATCCCATTCCACTGCTGCCGGACGGCCAGTAGCCACTGCGCAGAAACCGCAGCTGCGTGTGCACACATTGCCTAAGATCATGAAAGTTGCCGTTCCTTCGCCCCAGCATTCGCCCATATTGGGGCAGTTGCCACTTTCGCAGATGGTATGGAGCTTGTGATTGTCAACCAGCGAACGAACATGCTTATAGCTTTCGCCAATGGGTAATTTTACCCTGAGCCAATCGGGCTTTTTAATTTTTGACGCTGAAGGAAGTATAGTAGAGATAACGGGTAGTTCCTGCATATTGCAAAGTTCGGATTAAATATTTAATTCCGCGCAAAGACCGATTTCATGCGTCTGGTGAACCAGATCACTTTCTTTTTCCTAAGAGGAGGGTGAGATACGCGCTAAAGAAAAACTGTTTTTCCTTATTATATACCATCTGTGAGATCTTGCCTGAATACAATTCGGCGCCTAGGCCAACTTCAATAGCGCTGATCGTTTCATTAAGACGGCCATAATCGAAGCGAAGACCTGTTTTAGCATACAATCCCGGCTTCAGTTTTAATTCGTTCCAGCCCTTTGTAAATCCACGGGCCTTTATTTCAAAATAGCTGCTGTCGATGATCTGCGGGTATTTAGAGTGAATAACCTCTTCATTAGCGCCTATGGCATCTACCAGGTAAGGCTTAAGCAGGCCGAGGGTTATTCCTCCTCCATAAATTGCCGATACCGAAACGCCGTTTTTATTTCCTTTACCGCCGATCACCTGCTGTTTGGCTATGCCCATTTTAAACTGGTAGAAATTATTTGTTTTTCCATAGATCACCGAATTCACACGAAACTGATTGTCAATGGAAGCCGCCTGTTTCTTCTCTTTCGGGTTTTTTTTCTCCGATAACTCGAACTGGAAAAGCAATGATTTACGAGGCGATTTAAACTTGCCGAATTCATAGCCCAATCCATAACCATCGGTGGCTAATTTAATATTAAAAGCGCCGTGTTTATTGTATACGATCTCCCCTTCTTCCTCCTGCCGCATCAGCGCATTCATCCGCTCACGCTTTTCGCTCTGTTTCCGCTGTTTACCATCGCGTCTGGAATACGAAGGCCTTGTCTGCGCCCATAGCGAGCTAACAATAAGGCCTGCCAATAAGGATAAAACAATTTTCTTCACCGGGAATGATTTAAAGTAATCAACGTAAATTTAGGCTAAAAATATATAATGACATCAACTGTAGTTTACGAAGGAAATCTAAGAACGGTTTGCCGGCATGTAAAATCGGGAACAGAAATAGAGACGGATGCGCCGGTAGACAATAATGGCCGGGGAGAACGCTTCTCGCCCTCGGATCTGGTCGCTACGGCCCTGGGAAGCTGTATGGTAACGATTATGGGCATGCGTGCAGACGATATGAAGGTAGATATCAGCGGCATTCGGATAGAGATTGAAAAGATCATGAAGTCGGAACCGAGGCGAATAGGCGGCATAAATTTAACATTTCATTTCCCTGAATCGCTACAGTTATCGGTTAAACAACAGACCATCCTGGAGAAAGCGGCGCATACCTGCCCGGTCATCAACAGCATTCATCCGGATATTGCCGTTCAGGTCGTTTTTAACTGGAATAAAGAATCGGTGGCGCTGTAATCAAAGCGCTTGCGTGAATTTGGGTTTAATACGCTCCGATGTATGGATTGTTTCCTGCATTGGAGCGTAAATGACAAAGAAGATATCATCATAAATTTTCAGGAATTCCTCTTTAATATTGCGGCGCCGATGGCGCAATCAAGACATCTTCTCTGATCGCAGTATTGCGTTTTTAATTCTTTAAGGGACTGTGTATCACCTGCGCTGGCGCTGAATATGCCAAGCTTCTCAAATTGCATGGACACGGCATTTTTTTCCGCAGGCAATTGCCTGATCCAGTCGAGCGCTTTTCTTTGGTAACGCTCTTCCTTACGCAGGTATCCATAAGTAAATACCATCGGGATGATGGTATTGATGATAATATTATTGACCATTTGCGGACCGAGCCGCTTTGGTTGAAATACAGAGGGTTCATCAAAGGCAAACCTGCAGTGCCAGTATGGGCTGGCTTCCACGAAAAGCAATTGCCTGAGTTCACCGATTTCTGTGGTATCTCTGATGGCGGCGAATAAAGGCGGCGACTGATGTATCAGCATAGCCAGTTGAGCCAGCCTTACAGTTGGAAAACCGGAGGGACGCATTCTTAGAAAATGAATTGGAAAACTGATCTTATTCAGTGAATATTTTGTACGGTAAAAAGTATACTCTTTTTGCAGCAATTGCGGGTAGCTATCGCTGAAATCTCCTTCCAGCAAACCTGCCTGGCCAAGTAGTAAAGCTTCGAGCTGGCTCACCTCATTTTTATGCTTCCAGAGCAAAAGTAAAGGAATGGACACCGCCATATCGGCGAACGCCTCTGCATTTACCGAGAGCCCGAAATTTTTCGAAAGCATCTGCCAGAATGCCTGCTCCCAATGAAAATGATTCCGGTTCAGCATTTCCTCTACCTGTGCACATTTTCTTCTTATACGTTCTACCAGCAGACGTTCTTTCCAGGCTATCCAGATCAGCTCACCAGCTATATGAACATATTGGGCGCAGGGGATAAATAAAGGGCTGTTCATCCATATCGCATATTGCTGAAGCAGCAGTTTATGGATCCTGTCCTGTAGCGCCAGTTTGGGAATAGCCGTGTACATCCTT
>JBDTVL010000224.1:0-5136 GCA_040007215.1 Flavitalea sp. | reverse complement strand
CTTTATTACCCTTTCCCAGCACTTTTATGGAACTATTGGAAAAATCAACCTGGTTCTCTTTGCAATTGATTAGCTCGGCCAGCCTTAACCCTGCCTGGTAAAGCATCTGCATGGCCAGCCTTTCCGTGGCGCCCTTCCAGTCGTCCGAAAACGCCACATGATCAAAAAGCGTTTGTATATCGGCCTGCTCCACATACATCGGCAATCGCTTACCTGCCTTTGGGGAACTGATGTTCACCATAGGGCTTTTACCTAATCCGCATGACCTCATCGAAAACTTAAAAAAGGATTTCAGCGAGGATATCTTCCGGATAATACTTCTTGAGCTGAGCTCTTTATCCTTTAAGGAAGCCAGCCAGCTTCTGATCAATGGCGAGCTGATACCGGTAAGGGTCGTTTCTCCAAACTGCTGCAGGATATAGGCATGAAACTGCTGCAGATCGTCTTCGTACGACCGTACCGTATGCATGGAATAACGTTTCTCGAACCGGAGATGATCCGAAAACTCCCGGATGGCTGATTCAAATGATGGATCCATATTAAGCGATCTGATTCCAAGTTACCATTTAATGAGGTAGCCCCAAAACAAAAAGGCCACCTTACGGTAGCCTGAATATGCTGTATGACAACAGAGCTTAACTCTCTATTTCGCCTGTAGCCAGTTTCTGCTTGTAGATAGCTTTAAGCACCTGCCCCCTGCGTCTTACAGATGGCTTAATGAATGCCTGACGTTCTCTTAACTGCAATAAGATCTTAGCCTTTTCAAACTTCTTCTTATATTTTTTTAAAGCCTTGTCTATATTTTCGCAATCCTTGGAATCAATAATTAACATAATTATACCTCTTTTAAGCTTTTTAGGAGCGTAAAGGTAATATAAAAAAAATAAACAACCAGCCGAAAATCCGAAATTCGCGTGATATGTTTACTGGAATCATTGAAAACCTGGGCCTGTTAAACAAAATCTCTGTAAATGGCTCAAACAGAACATTCTGGGTTAGTTCATCGCTTTCTCCAGAGTTAAAAGTGGATCAGAGCCTTGCTCATAATGGAGTTTGCCTGACCGTTGAAGAGGTATTGCCTGAACAATACCGGGTTACCGCTATAGAAGAAACGCTTAAAAAAACTACCCTTGGATCATGGAAAACAGGCGATCTTGTTAATATGGAGAGGTGTTTATCCGTTAATGGCAGGCTCGACGGACATATTGTTCAGGGGCATGTAGATACCGTAGCCATCTGCATCGAAAAAAAAGACCTGGCCGGAAGCTGGGAGTACCAGTTCAAATATCCGGAGAAATTCGCTGCCCTGGTCATAGAAAAAGGATCGATCAGCCTTAACGGTATTAGTTTAACGGTTTTCGATGTGCGAAAAAAGAGTTTCCGTGTGGCCATCATTCCATATACTTTTAATTCTACCAATATGCAGAACATTGATAAAGGGAGTGAAGTAAATATCGAATTTGATATGATCGGCAAATATGTAAACCGAATGAAATCTGTGTGATCAGGTAAACAGCAGTTTTGGTTCCCATACAGGAAGCTTATTAAATAATATTGTAAAGAATAACCAATGACAATACACGGCGCTTTAATTTCAAGATATAAAAGTCATAAAAAAAAGCGCTTTCTTTCCCAGTCATTATATCAATCTAAAAAACAATATGCGTTCATTGGCGTGGGAATGCACAGTATAACCAACCTCTACCCCGTCTTACACTATTTCAATATTTCTCTTAAATATATCTATACCCGCTCTTCCAGCCATGCCGCTGAAATGGCATCTAAATTTCCTGGAACAACGGCTACTCATAACATCCAGGATATTCTGGATGATCCCGGCATTGCGGGCGTATTTGTTTCGGCCCAGCCATCGGAACACTTCGGAATAGTTAAACAATTACTCGAGCATGGGAAACACGTTTTTGTAGAAAAGCCGCCATGCCAGAGCCTTCAGGAACTGGAAATACTGGTAAAGGCAGCCGGCAACCTGAACTGTTTTGTTAACCTTCAGAAGAAATTCGGCCCGCTGAATGAAGTTCTCAAAATCAAAATAAAAAAAACGAGTTATTACCAATGTAAATATCTCGCAGGCGCCTATCCGGAAGGGAATCCCGTATATGAGCTATTTATTCACCCGGTTGACAATTGCATTGACCTGTTCGGTGAAGCAAAAATTAAATTAATAAAAAAAATTTCAACGGGGAATGAAGCCGCTGTATATATTTTAATTCTCGAACAGGCGCATATTACCGGCATTATCGAATTATCTACAGGCAGTAACTGGCAATCTTCGGCCGATAATATGGTTATCCATACCAGTTCCGAAACGCTTACCGTTCAGTACCCTGATTTTATTGAGGGAGAACAAAACCCTGTATCATTACTTGGTATCCCGGTAGAAAAAATAGTGAACCGGCCTACGATCAAAAAAATATACTTCAATAGCAACAGCGCAATTCCCAGCCTGCAAAACAACAGTATTTATCTACAGGGATTTTATGGCGCGATAAACGCATTTGTTACGGCGGTTGAAAAAAATGTGACCAACAGGCAGTTTCATATTGAGCGACTCCGGAATACATTTGCCATCCTTAATGCCATTAACCTTACCAGTTGAAGGAAAATGTAAATATTGAGTGATGTGGTTTAGCGCAACAGAGAATACTCTCCGATATTTTTGATGTATCTTTAATGTTCCCAATATCACATTTGGCATGTATAAAGCATCTGATTATTTTCATCGAGGACAGTTATTTCTACGTAATCAGACGTTTCCCAAACATAAGCAGTTAGCTAACCTGATGATCTATGCCACAGATCTCTGCGACAGCGGTTGTAAACATTGTTTGATATGGGCTAAACGCCCGGTAAAATATCTTCCCAAGGAAAAAATATTCGAGGTAGTCAGTAACAATAAATCCATCACCCCTAAAACCATTATTGGGCTGGAAGGCGGCGAATTTTTATTACACCCCGATGCACTGGAAATCATGCAATGGATGAAGAAAAATCATCCCCGGTTCGACTTATTAAGCAATTGCCTCAAACCGGAAAAGCTCATCGAAGCCGTTAAGCTGTATACTCCGAATCGTTTATTTATCTCTTTAGATGGCGACAGGGACACCTACCTGCATATGCGCGGAAAAGACGGATATGATAGCGTTATCCGGGTTATCCGTGAACTGAAAGACATTTTGCCGGTTTCCGTAATGTTTACTTTATCGCCCTATAACGATTTCGGCGACATGGAACATGTTGCCGCTGTTTGCAAAGAAAACGACGTTGATATGCGCGTAGGCATATACAATAATATTTCTTTTTTCGATACCATCGAACAGGCGCATACAACCGAAATAGGCGTTAAAAAGAACGATGAAATACTTTCCTTTAAAACGCTTAATCCATTTAAAAATCTACCTCAGACTATAACGGAAGCGCCAATACCAACCGGCATTCAAAGCGGGCATGACTTCGCAGAGCGTATTCCAAAGATCATCAGCGAATTCAGCGAAAATTATGATTTTCTTATATTATACAACAAGTGGCGGCAGAATGAACTGAAATTAAAGTGCTTCAGCATTCTTGACAGCATAATTATTCTTCCCAATGGCGATGTGCCTATATGCCAGAACCTTGACCTTAAGCTGGGTAACATTCATGACCAAACGCTGGACGAAGTGCTAACCGGAGAAGAAACCATCAAACAGCAAAACTTGCATAGCGAAAACTGTAACAAATGCTGGATCAACTACCACCGGAAATACGATGTAGCCCTGTACAGGTCATTTGAAAACCTTTTTGGACGCTGGGCTACAAAAAAAATGTTCGGGTATTATCAATGGAGCGATAATAAAGACTCTTACAAGAAACTGATTAATGATCAGCCCTCATAGCTTTCTACAGGAGGCAATGATCGCGACGGAAAAATAAACCAGCAGCGTTATCAACGTAACCATATAAACAATCGTGAACGCCATTAACCATCTGTCGTTATAAATAAAATCCACTTCATGGGTTCCCGGAGATATGCCTATAGTCATCAGTCCATCGCCCCTGTCAGCGATCCTGCTCTCACCTTTATCTATATACGCTTTCCATCCGGGATATTTCAATTGAAACAGGGACAGCTCGGCATATTCATTCGTTTTCACTATTGCACTGAACGAATTTTTCCTGAATAAATCATTAAGCATTTTCACCGAACATGACCTTTTGCCAGCGCTATCTCTGAAAAAAATCAATTCCTGCCCTACCGGTAAATGCTGAATACTATCTCTGACCGAAGTAAGAGAAATCAACTTAAGCGGCCCCAGGTACTGTTCGGCAGAAGATACCTGGTTGGCATATACATTCACGCTATTCCATGAATGTCCATTTTCATCCACTATACGACCAAGCGAGTTATTTACTTTTACAGCAGGAACCTGACTATCCGACCTTATATGATTTATTTTTTGAACAGTTGAAACCGGGTAACTGCTCACAACATATACCGGCAGCATTATCCATGCATTGAAAACAAGATCTGCCATGATCAGCCACGAAATCCTCTTCCAGTCCTTTTTCGCCCAGGTTATAAGCAATGATCCGAGAAGAATAGTTAACAACCCTTCCATCAATAACAGCGACGAAATATTGGCAGATATTTTCTTCAGCTCATTCATTCTGCCAAACTTCAGATTGTCAAACGCTGAATATATCTGATGCCAGTCTGCAACATAAAACAGGATCGCAACTGTTATCAGCATAGCTGTAAAACACGCCCATATCAAGGTTCTCCGAAACCGCTCGTTTGTGTTTATATTTTGCTTCGCATATTCGAGGCATAAGCCGGCTCCTAGCGCCGCAGAAACAGAGAAGAACAATCTGAAATAGGAAGGAAATCTGAATAAATTAAATCCTGGAAGAACGACATTAAGGACAGGCTTCAGAAAAAATGCGGAACCAAAACTAATGAGCAGGAAAATCAAACTGGCGAGTAATAATATAGTAGCAGGCCTTTTAAACATTCTTCTAAAATCGCTGGTATATACTCCTGCCATTATAAATACTACAGGAAGGAAGCCAATGAAAATATTTTGAAACAGGGGAACTGATTCGCCTTTCGGCTTAACGCTTCCCGACAATGCCAGCAGC